>JBDTUW010000981.1:0-2025 GCA_040007555.1 Acidobacteriota bacterium
GGCATCGTCAGACTGAGGGTGTAATCACCCTGTCCGCCGCCAGAGAAGGAAGTGACCTCGATGATAAAGTTGCTGCTCGCGGGCAGAATGAAGAAGTTCTTGTTGGCAGGTATGCGCGAGCTTACGCCCGCACTGTCATCGTTCTGCGCGATGATTGATCCGTTGGCGTTCAGCAGATAAAGGTAGGTATCGAGTCCAGATGAAGTCAGGGTAATTATCGCGGGCTGCCCGGCCGTCCCCGCGAAAGAATACCGGTCGGCGAGCGGCCGAACGCCATCCTTGATTCGCAGAGACGATAGGCAATCGCCCGCTGCTAGTGCCCCGTTGACAGTCTGTCCGGTGTTGATTGCCGTCACCGCGCAATTGGTCGCGCTGTTTCCAGCCTGGGTCACCGTCAACGTCCGATCAGCGACGGTGATGGTCCCGGTGCGCTGATTGGGTTCGGTGTTTGGGAATACTGAATAGTTGAGGCGACCCTGCCCGAGAGCGCCACCCGAAGTGATGCCGACAACCTCGATCCAGGGGGCATTGCTGGTGGCAGTCCAGGTACAGGTGCTCGACGTCAGAATCGTGACATTGCCGGAGCCGCCTTGAGCCGCGAAGGATTGTGTCAACGGGCGGACGATGTATTGGCATTGCGCGGTATTGTAGGCTTCCGCCCTTTGTTCCTGCGCGGCTTTTTGCATCGCTCCCGCATTGACTACGTGGATCCCGCCTGGAGCGTTGGCCAGAAGAGTCAGCGCCGACAGAATCGCTATCATCATTGCGCGTGGCATCCAGCGAATCTTCTGGCTGACCGTCTGGCGCAAAGTGCGAGAGAATGCTTTTGGTGGTTTCATCAGTTCCTCTCCTCTCGCTACTGGCAACTGCTGGAGGGTATCGCCAGTTGATTGACGGTCGTGATTGCGCCCGTTTGGCCATTGATCTCAAAGACTGTCCAGTAACGCCCCGCCCCGATCGGTACGGTGAAACTGCCCAACTGGCCGCTGCTGCCGAATACCTGCACCGTCGCGCGTGAGCGTGACAAACCGTCAGCGTCCTCTTCAATGAAGTCGTACACGTAGAACCTGTAGATGCCCGGGGACAATTTCGAGATGCGGATGGTTTCTGTGGGCGGCTCTGTAGGTACATCCCGGTTATCGACCTCCAACTTCGCAAAGGGTGCGGCATTGAGATCACCCGTGCCGTTGTAGAAGACGTGGAAACAGGAGCCGTTGGGATTGGGACCGGTCAGATGTGCATCGAGATCGCGGGGATGGCCCGCGCTGTTTCTGCTCCAGTTCAAGGTGATTCGGATCTCGCCCGGCGGCAGGGCTGGCGAGAGCGAGATGTTCTGCGTGAGCGTCTGACCGGTGGTGACAGTCGCCGGCACCTGCGCTGCTATGAACCCGGTAGCGGTGGCGTTAAGGGTCTGCGCGCCGGATGGAACGTTGTTGATTGTATAAACCCCGCCCGCGACAGATGTCGCTGAGAGGTTCGTTCCGGCGACCGTGATCGTTGCCCCAACAATGACGGCGGCATTCGCCGCATTCCTGATGATGCCGGTGACGGTGCCAGTGCCAGGGGTGGGTGTCAGCGAGATGTTTTGCGTCACCGTCTGACCGCCAGTGACGGTCACCTGGACGCTGGCTGATTGAAATCCAGTTTTCGAAACGTTGAGCGTTTGCGCGCCGCCCGGCACGTTGCTCAACGAGTAGCTGCCGTCCGCTGCTGAAGCGGTGGAGATATTCGTGCCAGCCACGGCGATCGTGACACCTGAGATCGGCGGATTGTTGGCCGCAGTGCTGGTGACCGTACCCGCAATTGCACCAGAAGTGGTAGTGCCGGTTGGGATCAGTGCAAAATCCTGCGTCTTTGTTTGACCGGCGACGATGGCGACGGTCGCCTGTTGCGCGTCAAAACCGTCTCCGCCTACATAAATGGTGAGATTTCCGACCGGAATATCGGTTAACGCATAATTACCGTTGCCATCCGTGAAGGCGCTGTAATAGACGGCCCCGAAGGGGATCCCGACGAGGATTGACG
>JBDTUW010000982.1:0-2023 GCA_040007555.1 Acidobacteriota bacterium
GACCATCGAGATTGAGCTTGATCGGGAAGCGGCCATGGATATCCTCGCGAAACGGGGTGCTGTAATCCCGCGCAGCCGGATCATACGCGAGGATCTTGACGCGATCGAAATCAGCATCCTGGTCAGAACCAAATATCGCGCGTTCAAGCACGAGAAAGTGCCCACCCGACCGGCCCTGTTCATCCTTCGCCTCTCCGAGACTTTGCCAGCCGACGATCCGTTTTCCGCTCGAGGGGTAGTAAATTATGTCGGCCGGGATTTGCAGCTCGATCGAGCCACCATAAATCCATCCAGCCGGCGTGACGTCATTGGTCTTTACTCGTACCTGATACCATTCATCGTACTTCTGGTCGCTGGCCGGTTCGCCATCCTTTGCCTCGGTGGCCACTGCTGGTCGTGGGTTGCGCTCGCGTCGGAGAATCTCAAGTTCGGTAGCTGAGGGCAGTGTGTTAAGAACGTTTTCCTCAGACGCGCGGTCAGGTGTCAGGCGAAGTTTGAGCGTTGCCTTGGATCTTCCGGTAGCCTGAGTCTGAATGTCCTTTAATTCGCTCTCTAAAAGGTGCGATTTGTCGAAGGCCTCCTGATCGATCAGGCTGCGCATCTGGACCCAACCCGAGCTTCCATCAGGCCCCTGAACTCTGGCCCACTGAACACCTTCGGCATCCGATTGCTCAATTATCGACACACGGTCGCCGCTCTTCAGCTCACCGACGATCCGGGCGGCCTCAGCTGTCGAGCTGCGCAGCCGCAATCGCTCAATGGCTACGATCCCGGTTGAGCTCCCGCGGCCTCCGCTGCTGCAGGCAATGGCAAGCAGGCTGAGCGAGAAAATGCATGCCACGAGCCCGACGGACCTCGACGGCATTCCGCAGTTTCTCAAAGCACTATCCTTTGTCGTGAAGTTCATAGTGGGAAGGACGAGTGTAGGTTGAAGAAGACAAGATTGGCAAGCGAGGTTCTCTTGAGTCGAACCTCGCCTCGCCCCCAGGAATAATGTAGAGGAATGGCCCCCGCCTATTGCGGCTTTGCGAATGGAGCGATGCGGTCGATGGTCGCCTTCAGATCCTGATTCGTTCGGCCTCCCGCCTCATAAGCGCGGTTATACGCATCAAGTGCTTCGGGATAGCGACGCAGATTCTCGTAGACAAAGCCGAGATAATAGAGCGTGTTGACGTCCTTTGAGCCGAGCCGCTCAGCTGTCTGGAAGCTTTCGACTGCGCGTAACCAGGCCTTGCTCTGCGCTTGAGCGAATCCGAGGTTGAAATAAAGGGGGCCGGTAGGTTGCTTGTTGAGTGAAACCGCGCGCAGCAGGGATTGCTCTGCCAGAGGATACTTTTTCGCTGCGAGATACGCGCGGCCCTGCAACTCGGCGGATACCGCGTCATCACGCACGGCGCGCAAGGAGGTCGCAACGCGAATGGACTCTTCAATCAGCGCGTCCGACCTGACGGCGTTCGTTTCGGTTCCAGCCTGGCGGAGCAAAGTTTCCGCAAGCAGCGCGAGCATCTCCACGTTCTTTGGTGCAACGGCGACACCGCTTCGCAGGGAGGCCATGGCCTCATTGAGTTTGCCCGATCGAAACTGCTGGATGCTCAGATACTGCCAGGCATCGGCGTCCTGTGGAGCTAGCTTGACCGCGGCGCGAAAGGCCTCAATGGCTTCATCATTGCGGTTGAGGTTGGCATAAGCGACGCCAAGCATGTAGCGATTACTTGCCAGATCTGGTCGTTGCCTCGCCAGATTCTCGAGGAAGGGAAGCGCCTGATCATACTTCTTCAGCGAGATTTGGACGCGGCTGATGGCAAGAAGGAGGTCCGGGTCAGGCTTACCCTCAGCCTGCTTGAGTGCGAGCGCCTTCTGCAGAGCTGGAAGGGCCTGGTCATATTCCTTGAGCTGATAGAGAGCGAGGCCGATAAACTTCCAACTGTCAGAATGATTGGGGAATTCGGCAACGACGTTTTGAAACTCGGTAACGGCGGCGCGAAACTGTCCCTGCTTGTAAAGGGAAACGGCCTTTTCCCAA
>JBDTUW010000983.1:0-2018 GCA_040007555.1 Acidobacteriota bacterium
CGCTTTCTGCGTTGCCACCTTGTCCGTGCCGGCCCAGGCCAGTCCCGATAAACGCCAGCCGCGGTCGTCGTTATTTAATGATCGCGCCCTGGCCAGCCAGGAGGCGGCGAGCTGAACGGCTTTGTCGTAAGGGACCCTGTCGGTCGTGGGCGCATAGAGTTGAAGCGAGCGCATGGCAAGCGCGGTCCGGCCAATGTAGTTCGAACAAAGTGGCTGACGCGTATCCGCATTTGAGCTGGGCCATTCGCCGTTCGGGTTCTGACGCGAAAGAATGAACCTGGCGGCAACGTCGGTATTGAGGTCAGGTTCGTAGTTCTCCGCGTGCAACCCCAAGAGCAAATAGGCGATTATGCCATCGCTGAAATTGTCGCCCACCGCGAACAAGTATCCTTCGTGCAACTTATCGCGGTTCTTTTCAAGTATCGAGACATTGACCCGAACTTGCGCGGAGGCCGTCTTTTCGTCCATTTGGAAGCCGCGCCTCCGGGCAAGCCCCACCGCCATTGCCGGAAGACTGTTGTTGTGACAGGAAATGCAGCCAGCATTGTTTGCAAAATTGGCGTCCGTACGCTGCAACAGAGGGAGGCTGTCTTTGACGGCATTTCGAAGGGTGTTCTCGCGCCGGGGCTTGAGCCCGACAGGAACCTCCGCTGAGGCCTTGGCACCAGCCTGCACAAGAGTCTGAACAATCACTGTCGCGCCATTCTTTTTCGCGATATCGAGCACGGTCCAGCCTGCATCGCCCGACTTATTATGCTGGTCTATGGCATTCACATCAGCGCCACGCTCAATCAGTAGCTTTACCACCTCCAATGGTTGCGAATCGGAAACGGCTGCATACATGAGGGCCGTTCGGCCCAGCGGATCGTAGGCCTTCACATCCGCACCGTGATCCAGCATCAGTCGGACTGCCCTGAGGTCGCCGAATACTGCAGTGTTCTGGAGCGCCAACGTGTAGGCAGCCTTGTCAGTGATCTTTGCCGCGAGCAAGTCGAGGCACTTTGCACATTTGGTCTGGACGGCGAGCGTAAGCCCGAGGTCGGCGGCCGCTTGAGCGTCTGCTCCACGTTCGATTAGCAGTTCTGCAATGGAGGCATCGCCGACGGTAAGCGCTTCGAGCAGTGGCGACGATTCGCCGGCCGGGTTGGTGCCTGGATTTGGTTTCGCCCCTTTATCGAGCAGGAGCTTGACGATGGGAGCACCGCCAACATTCCCAGCGGCAATCATCAGCGGCGTTCGCATTCCATCGGACCTGGCATTCACGTCGGCGCCATGATCCAACAGGAGACGCGTCTTTTCGAGATCCCGAACCGCCCACATGAGGGCTGTGCCATTGGCGTCATTGCGCTTGTTGGGGTCGGCACCCATCTTGAGCAGCTGGGCTACTGTCGCGGCGCTCGTATAAGTGACGGCATACATAAATGGCGTGGAACCTTCCGGTCCCCGTGCGTTGAGAAGCGCTGGCTCGGTTGCGGCCGCCTTCATGAATGCTGACAGTCCGTCGTTGCGGAGGGATTCCACCATGGCTATTGCCTTGGGGTTCGCGGGCGGCAAGTCCACTTCATTGGCGAGTGAGTCCGGCCAGTCCGCTCCCTGGTCAATCCAAGTTCTGATGATCGCGATCTGCTCTGAGCGCAGCGGGCCCGTTGGGGGCATTTGCATCCCGTATTCATTTCCAATCAGCCGATGATAGACAATGCTGTTCGCACTGCTGCCAGGCACGATACGCCGGCTAAAAGACTTCAACGCCGAACTCCTGCGGTCGAGGCGCAAGCCAGCCTCCTGCTGCCCTGGGCCATGACAACCTACGCAGTTCTGCCGGATGAGCGGCAACACCTCCCTGGAGAAGTCGACCTTGGGTGGCACCTGCGTGGATGACGGAGGCGTGAAGACGGCAAGGCCGAGCAGCAAGAATAAGAACACGACGGAGATCTTGATCACTTTGACCCTCCTGGCGGCGGTGTAGGAAAAGACCTGGCTGGTGGACCTTCATCAACGCGTGAGCTGCGCGCGATGAC
>JBDTUW010000984.1:0-2018 GCA_040007555.1 Acidobacteriota bacterium
AGCGCCACTAACTTTGGCCCCAAACCGAAACGCCCTGCGCCGTACCTATGGAGATCTCCGCTGGCTTCCAACAGGGGCTGCGGATCTGCGTCGTAATCGCCAGTCCCGATACGAGAGAGCAGGACTTTCTTCTCCGTCGGGTGATAGACACTAGTCATCTTCCCCGCCACTTCAGCGATGCGGGTCGCGATCACCGAGGCTTCCGACTCGGAACCAGCGGCGAGCGTGAATCTCACGCGATCACGCATCTCGGACGCCCACTCAAAACCGGTGAGCGATTCAGAGACGTAGTGCAGCTTGCTCAGGAAATCCTCCACCAGCTCTGGCGGAATGGCTTTGGGCAACTCGGAATAATTCGACATAGGATCCACGTCTCTTGCGAGTCACTTGTCGCGGTGCTGCTCGATCGCCCGCCTGATGGCGCCGACAGTCACCAGTTCGGCCATCGCATAAGTCGGGAACGTCAGCCCGAAGGCCGTCTCCAGTTCAATGACCAGCTCCATATGTCCCATCGAGTCCCATTGCGGTGGATTACCCATCCTCAGATCTCCCTGTGCGTCGAATGACGAAAGCTGAAAGACCCGGGCAATTACTTCGCGTACGCCATCTTCAAGATCGCGCTGCGGATTTGGCTCCATCAATAACTCCTCGACAAATGCGCTAAGCGTCCTGGGCTCGCGCCGGTAGGAAATTTAGATCTCGCGCCGGAGATACTTAGCAAGCCAGCCCTCCGCGGCAACAAGTTCCGGGGAAACCCTCGAAAGCGCCTGACGTTACCGCACGATCAGTTTCAGCACGTGCGGTGGCAGAACCCAACAAGAACAAACAAAGATGTACGTGGCCATCGCGCTGACGAAGCGGATCGGCTTGGCCAATGCAGGACGATGCCACTCGGTGAACCGTTGACGGTTCGCCTTGTACCAAAGAAACAGACTAAATCCGACACCGTGCAGCAGTCCCCAGATTACCCAATACCCGCTCGCGCCATGCCACAGGCCGACCAGCGTGAAGAGGATGATCGTATTCAGATAGACACTGGCCCTTTTCATTCCCCAGCGGTTGTAGAAGCAGTAGTCGCGAAACACCGCCGTGGCGGTCATATTCCAGTTCGCCCAAAACTCCGAGATGTTGCGCCGGCCGAAGGGGAGCCTGAAGCTCGATGACAATCTCAGCCCCCAGCAACGGGCCATGCACTCCATTACCCGGAAGTAGCCGCACCAGATCAGGTAGAAAGACCACGGCGCAATCCCGAACCAAAGCGCCGCCCTTCCCCACCAAACCAGGTCGTTGCCAAGGTAAAGTTGCAACCCGCTTAACGAGAGGCCAAGTAGTACCTGCCCCACGCCGACAAGCAAGTCGCGAGCCCACACGGAAGCACCGGGCGCTTCGCGCGATTCAGCCACGTCCTCTTTACCAATCTGCTGAGCGAAGTCCGAGTAACGCAGAAGTGGGCCGACCAGGGTGAACGGCAGACAGCACCAGGCAAGATACGAACGCATACCGGGACGCTCAATGCGGCCCGCGCCAAACTCCCACAACAAGGTCAGCAGCCTCAGAAAGCCCCACATATTCAGGCTGTACCAGACTAGCCGATGTCCCATAACTTCGGCCCCCTGGCCTTCCCAGGCGAATTGACGTCCCGCGAGGAACACGCCGCTGAGTGCAAGCATCGCCAACACCGCCCAGAACCATCGGCTCTTCCTTTGGCTTCTCGAGCGGCGACAGCCCCACGCCATCCCGGCAATCAGCCCATAGGCAGCCAGGACGATCAGCAGGTAACCCGAGACAGCCTGGCCGAAGGCGACGACGCTGAACACCACACTCACCAACCAAAACACCTTCGGTCGTCGCAACGCGGGCATCAACCTGACCAGGCCGCCACCGGCTAAGTTGACGAACAGGTGCGAAAGGGGCGCTGCATCTAGAATCCACCTGACGTCTTGCAATTGCGGCAGAAGCGATACCAGCATCTTATTCGGCTATTGCTGCGCGCCTTCCGGCCGTGACCACTACGTCCC
>JBDTUW010000985.1:0-2017 GCA_040007555.1 Acidobacteriota bacterium
GCTTCCTGTTCATGATCTTGTGTTCTCCTGAATGGGCCCGCGGAAAATCTCTTCGCACGATGAGATGCTCGAACACCGCGCGTTTTGTGGGTAAGGGGGAAATTAACACAAAAGGCGCCGGAATGCCCAATATCCGACGGAAAACCCACGGACAGCACCGGCTGCAGGGACTGCAAAGGACCGCAAGGACCGCAAGGACTGCAAGGACTGCAAGGACTGCACGACTGCAACGACTGCAACGACTGCAATCACGAACAAATTGATCGTTGCGGTTGCGTTCTTGCGGTCCTTGCAGTCCCTGCAGTCCCTCTGATTTCGTTCGTCGGTCCCGCCCCAGGAACTATCTAACCGTCCCCATCAGTTTCTTAATATAAGGAACCATGAGAGCAAGGATTGCAGCGGAGCCGATGGTTGTCAGTGCAACCTTCAGGAAGAGAGAGACAAGCGCACCCTCCGAGTCTGATTGGAAGAAACCGGCCACCCATCCGCCACTGTAATTCCCAAGTGAGATCGACATAAAGAAAACGCCCATCATCAGACCGACCAGTCTTTTAGGTGCGAGCTTCGTGGTTGTACTCAGGCCTACCGGACTTAGGCAAAGCTCCCCGATCGTGTGGCAAAGATAAACCAGCAGCAGCCAGACAGGACTAACCCGGCCAGCTCCCGTCAGAGAAGCTGCATATGCGACAACCAGGAACCCAATTCCGGCAAACAGCAGGCCGTACGCGAATTTCGCCGGACTGGATGGTTGCCGATCCTTCAACCTGATCCACAACCACGAGAACACCGGTGCGAGCGAGATAATGAAGAGTGCGTTGACCGATTGGAACCAACTCGAGGGGAACTCTATTCCAAAGATGCTGTTCCTCGTCAACGTCAGCGCAAACAGATTGAGACTCGAACCCGCCTGCTCAAACGCCATCCAGAAGATCGTCGCGAACACGAACAGGATTCCGATCACGATCAGCCGCTTGATCTCCTCCGGGGTCAACGGTGCCGGCTTCACACGAGGTTGCCCCGCCTCGGCGCGCGCCGGTCTCAAACCAACATGCTGAAGCCTCTTCCGGTGAACGAGATATTGAACGATTCCCAATGTCATCCCTATTCCCGCTGCCGCAAAACCAAGATGCCAGTCAACTCTCTGTCCGAGATAACCGCAGATCAATGGCGCAGTAAAAGCGCCCAGGTTGATGCCCATATAGAAAACTGAGAAGCCGCTGTCGCGACGCGGATCTTGCGCACCATAAAGTCCACCCACCATGGCGCTGACGTTTGGCTTGAGCAAACCCGTACCGAGGACAATAAAGACCAAACCCGCATAGAAGGTTCCAAGTGCAGGCACCGCCATCGTGAAGTGACCAAGGGCAATGATGATTCCACCAATCAGCACTGCCATCCGTGCCCCCAGGAATCTGTCAGCGATCCATCCCCCCGGCAGCGACATGAGATAAACGGAGCCAGTGTAGAGGCCGTAGATGCCCGTTGCCTTTGGCGTCTCAAATCCCAGGCCGCCCTGTGCCACGGGAGCTACCATGTACAGCACGAGGATCGCGCGCATTCCGTAATAACTGAAGCGCTCCCAGAGTTCGGTAAAAAAGAGCGTCGTCAGCCCATGCGGATGTCCACCGATGCCAGACTTGTCTGGTGTGGTGTCTAAGTCGGTTTGGTATGTAGCTGCCTCATTCATAGTTAGCCATTTAAGGTCGGTCGTTTTTGTGTAGGTCGTTTTTGGCGTGCCCGTAATGTGATCGAAACAACGCCAGTAGACTCACCTACCCTGAGTAGAGCTCGTCAGCCCCGAATGGGGCGCTCGAGTTTGGACATTTTGTCCCAACCGCGAAGCGGTGAGAGTCCTCTAGCCCAGTGCGTGAGCGCTGGGTTCACGGTTCCACAATTTTTGGAGCCCCGAAGGGCCGAAAGACGGTCGATCGAAATCGGTCTTTCGGGCCTTCGGCGCTTGCTTGGAGAAGGCAACTCGACCCAGGGCTGACGCCCTGGGCTGGAGGACTTCCGCCGC
>JBDTUW010000986.1:0-2013 GCA_040007555.1 Acidobacteriota bacterium
CGCTACTGACCGCTCCCGACAACCATACGTGCAGCAACTCGTAATCGAATCTTATGTGATTCCAGTGTATGTCGTATTGCATCGCTTCCAAAGTGGATTGCTTTGCCTCGATCATCGCTCCGTGCAATGACCCGTAATAAAAGAGCGAGCCAAGAAATGCGACCGGCACGCCAATAATCGAGGCGGCCAGCACCGGAACTGCGCGCCGCCAGCTGAAAGGCCTCCTTCCTTTCGAGGCGGCCAGACAGACTACGAGTAGTGGAACTGCCGCGTGGAGATATCGCGGTCCCCAACTCTCCTCGGCCCAGAAATGGGAGAGTGACAAGACGCCGATAAGCCCCGCGAGCACCAGCAAAGTGAAGATCACGAGAGCCGGCTCAGCGCGGAACGCCCGCGGCAATCCGGCTAGACAAAGAACCACAACCGGCGCGAAAACGATCAGCCCCTTGTTTGGTGAAGCAAGAAACGAGTAGGCCTGCAGCAAAAAAACGAGTGGGCTGTCGACTAATCGAGAAAGAAGGTGATTCGCTCCAATTCCAGATTCGTTTACCGCCGATGACATCTTTGCTAGCGCGTTCAGAATGAAAATCGACGACGCTACTCCAACGACGACCAGGAGCCTTTGCCAATCCTTCCTGAAATCGTCAAATAGGGTTGAGCGTCCCCGCCGGAAATACACCACAATTAGAAAAGCGATGGCTGGCACCAGCACGATACTGTTTATCTTCACACTCGCAGCAATACCACAAAGGATGGCAAAAAGCAGAGACTCCATCCACGTTCGCTGGGTCTCTCGCCGAACGGCCAGATAAGCCGCAAGAAGCAGTGCCAGGGATTGTGTAGTCTCCAGTCCAATGTACGAATATGGCCAGAGCAGCGTCGAGAACCCGCAGCTAAGCGCCAGGAGGAACGCCCACGTATGACTCGCCGTCAAGCGTCTCACCCAGAGGAACACCACGAGGATCAGGAGGGAGGTGAAAATGACCGGCTGAATTGAGAGGATTGCGTCCGATGCTTCAACGGAGGGTCCGGCGAAAGCGTGACTAACCAGCACGAATGGGAGGTCGAAGAGAATCCCGAGCCAGCCGTGTCGCGGAGTGTCTATCGCGACCGATGGCTTTCCGGAAACCAGAGCGATGAGGTTACCCACCACCTGATTTCCCACGGCCAGGTTCTCTCCGTTGTATCCCTGGTTCGCAATTGACCCGGGGGACATCGAGAAAAGCAGCAGGAAGACGCCAACGAGAAAGAGTCCTGCCATCCGACGATTGTTCTGCAAGGTTTACTTCCTTGATCGATTCTTCTCGCGGGGCTTCACACTCATGCCGACATCGTCCTTCATTCCAGCTTGTTCCCCTCGGGCGCTCTTCTCGACGGGGCTCCATTCCAGTCTCTGGCTGGTCCGAGCGCAATCCTAGCTTGTGGCTTGTCTTAAAGCCAGAGTCAGCAGGAGACCATTAGTGTCATCACGACTCAAAGCCCAAACGCGCGTACGAGAAAAGCGGACATCTGTTCTCTCGTGACCACGTTGCCAGGACAGTAGAGCGTGCCTTGTGCATCACAACCCAGGGTGATTCCGAGCACCGCCATCTGATCTATGAACGCATAAAACGGATTCGACGGTGGTACGTCAGTGAACCTCTGTTGTGGTGGGGTTGGTGGATTGAATTGACCGAGTGCGCGAATGATGAATGCTGCCATCTGCTCGCGCGTGACATTGCCGGTCGGGCAGTAAAGCGGGCCATTAGTATCGCAACCCAAGGTGATCCCGCGCACCGCCATTTGCTCAATGAAAGAGTAGAAAGCGCTCCCTGATGGAACATCGACAAAACGCTGTTGCGCGGGAGTCGGAGGGTTGAAGTCTCCCAATGCGCGGATGATAAATGCCGCCATCTGCTCACGAGTAACCAGTGTCGAAGGGCAGAAAATGGGACGTCCCTGTGCATCCTGCCCGCACCCGAGCGTGACTCCGGTTGCCGACACTTTGCCGATCTGCTCGAAGAAGACCGCGTT
>JBDTUW010000987.1:0-2012 GCA_040007555.1 Acidobacteriota bacterium
GCCCGAATCGCGAGTTCCTTCCTCCTGGCAAGCGCGCGCGACAGCAGCAGATTTGCAACATTGATGCAGGTGATCAAGAGAACGGTGCCGACGGCGGCGAGCAGGAGTAGCAATGAGGTACGCACCTTGCGCGTTATTCGTTCTCGATATGGTGACAAGGCAACGGCAATGTCCCTGTTCTCGCGAGGGAACGCCTGTTCAGCGTCAGTGGCAAACCTCTGCATCTCGCTGCGAGCCTGCTCTAGCGTGACGTCTCGCTTCAGCAACCCATAGGCTTGAAAATAGCGACTAGCACGATCCTGCGCCTGCATTTGCTCAGGCATCGGCATCCAGACCTCCGCTTGAGCCGGGTATTTGAAATCCGGCGGCAACACGCCAACGACCTGGGTCCCTCCGTCGGCAAGCACCTTGCCGACGATATTGGGGTCCCCGCCGAATCGTCTTTGCCATAAGCGATAGCCGAGCACCATGACCGCTCCACACTTGTTGCAGGTGTCGCCTTCATCGATCAGGCGGCCAAGGAGTGGCTGGACTCCAAAAGCCTTAAAGAAACCTGAGGTAGCCATCACCCCCGGGACCGTTTCAGGACTATCGTTGTCCTTGAAGCTGTAACCGGAGCCGATAAAACCCGCGATCTGTTCGAAACTCTGAGACGTCCTGCGCAGCTCCCAGAAGTTCCCTGGTGACAAACCGCTCATACCCGTTTCGCCCTTCGTGCGGTCGCCGGATTCGATGGTGATCAAGCGCTTTTCATCGAGATACGGCAGCGGTCGTAGCAGGACAGCATTGACGATACTGAAGATCGCGGCGTTCGCCCCAATCCCGAGGGCGAGCGTGACGAGGACAATCAACGTAAACGTGAGATTCTTGAACAACATGCGAACACCGTACCGACAGTCCTGAAACACTTCATCCTCCCAACGTAGTTGTTGCAACCAGATCGCGTCCCAAAAGGCGCTGCTGCTTCGCCACAACAGATCCAGTTTGTGACTCAGATTAAGGCGATCCCAGTCTTCGAGCATTTCTTCGCGATAACGCAGTTCCGATACCCACTCCTGCCGCCAATCGGAGCGCAACTGATGCGGGACGATGACGCCAATGAGGCGAATCAGCCAGAGCCAGAATCGAAACCGAGTTGTCTTCGTCGAATCGGACATCGATCTCTTCACTCGTGCCGCAGGGCAGTTACTGGATCAATCCGCGTCGCCCGCCGAGCGGGAAGGTAGCACGCAAGAAGCGCAACACCTGCGAGCAACAAAGCCACAAATCCAAACGTCACGGGATCGGTCGTGCCCACGTTATAGAGCAGAGCGCGAATCAGTCGAGTCAGCATCGCGGCCGCCAGCAGGCCCAGTGCGATACCGGCGGTGATCATTTGCAGCCCCTGTTTGATGACGAGACCGAGTACTGCTCCGTGCTCTGCTCCCAGTGCCATTCGGATGCCGATCTCGCGCGATCGGCAGCTGACGAAGTACGACATGACTCCGTACAAGCCAATCCCAGCCAGTAACAAGGCTGACAAGCCAAAGAGGCTGGTCAGGGTTGACGCCATCCGCGCCGCGGCAATCGAACCTTTCAGCTCATCATCCAAAGTTGTGGGCGGTTCCATTGTCACTTGGGCATTGAGCGCGAGAGCCTCCTTGCGCACCCCGGGCGCCAATGTCATCGGGTCGAGCGTCGTCCGGACAATGAGTCGAGCAAAGGAACCGTAGGCTTGTTGCAGCGCGGGTAGATCCAGGTGCGGCAACGGTGCCTCGTTCAGGCTGTGCAGGCGGTGATCTTTCGTCACACCGATGACCTCAAGCCACGGCTTTTTGAGCCCCAGGCTGAGCCGCTTGCCGAGTGGGTCCTGATCTGGGAAGTAGGTGCGCGCCAGTGTTTCGTTGATGATGACGACACCGGGCGCGTTGGCGTTGTCGGCTTCAGTGAATCCACGACCTGACGTCAGCGGAATCCCCATTAGTTCATGATAGCCCGGCCCAACCTTCGTATTGTCAATTGCAATATTCTCT
>JBDTUW010000988.1:0-2005 GCA_040007555.1 Acidobacteriota bacterium
GTGATCGCTGGAGGAGGGCCGACGGGTGTTCCCTGGAGTTGGGAGTACGACAACGTCAAATTCTGGCGGCCAGCGCGCTAGCACCTCTTCACATTTTCGCGAGGCTGCTTTAGAAAGGATGTCGATATGGTGGAGTCCTGTATACCTGTGATTCCGAGCGCGGATCTCGAGAAGAGCCTCCGCTTCTGGGTCGAAGGGCTTGGTCTTACCATGGACCGGGCTATGCGGGTGGAAGGAAGGCTCATTGGGTGCATGGTTCATAAGGACGATCTCTACTTCTGGCTCAACCAAAGAGCGGGCTCACCGATGAAGCCTGAGGACTATGAAGGCATTCGGCTCTACTGGGCACCTACCGACATTCACGCAGTGCGGGAGCGGCTTCAAGTGCTCGGCTACGATGTCTCAGAGATCACCGATCGCGACTACGGACAAACCGAGTTCTTTGTGACAGAGGATGACGGGTACTCTCATTGCTTTGGAGTCGCCACGAAAATCACATGACTAGTGTCGGAAGCAGACAACGTACGCAGGTCAAACTGGTCAGGAGTTATTTCCGGGGGTCACCCACTACATACGGTGGTTGCGAAATGCATATCCGATTCGTGTTGCTTATGACATGCCTTCTAACTACGCTTGGCTGTTCGAGTCGAGCGTCTCTCGCCTCCCTTTTAGGTGGCGTGACTCTGCAGAACTCGCCTTTGAAAGCCACAGAGGGGCAGGAGTCAACAGTGCAAATGTCGATCTATTTACTGTTTGACGGAGACTGCAAGCCGGCAATGGAGTTCTATCGCTCCATCTTTGGCGGTGAGCTAACGCTGACTACCGTTGGTGAGTCCCCGATGAAGACTGCCTTTCCTTCCTCCTTGCACTCAAGAGTGCTGAACGCGCGGCTCAAGAGTGCGTTTGCTGACATTTCGGCGTCCGATTGGCTCCGCCCCAACGAGAAGCGGATCAATGGAAATACGATTTCCTTTTATCTCAGCGGTGGAACGCCGACTGAGACGACAGCGCTCTTTCGTAAGCTTTCTGAGGGAGCTGAAGTAACCGACCCTCTCACCGAACAACCTTTTGGCGTATATGGCGCACTCACCGACAAGTTCGGGATGCGCTGGCGGTTTCATGCGCAGAAATAATCGTGCTCAAGAATCAGCATGACTCTGCGGAGGCCCCAACAATTCACGCAAGCCGGTGCCGCTTCGCGGAAAGCTGGGCGTTACGGCATGGTGGAGCTTCGATACGAGGTGCGTGGAGCGTCGCCGTACGTTTAAGCTTTGAAGAGCGACCGCGAACACCTTCGTGCTACAATCCGCACCGGTCGCCGGTCAATGGCTGAATTCTCAGCCAAGCGATTCTCAGCACAGCAAGCCCGACGGACTTGCATAAAAAGCAATCGGACCGGCCTCGAGAGTTTCCTGAGCACTTAATATTTCCCCAATCCGGTTCGCGGTTTGCTGGATTCTTACTGATCGGAGAAACATATGGCTGCCCTTAAACATAAGAAGACGTTGCAATCGAAACCTGCGCACAAGGCTCAGAGTCGCAAATCCTCAAAGTCCCTGAAGTTCGATATTGACCAGATCCCCGCATCGGTCAAGAAATCACCGCTCAAACTGAAGGAGTGGCTCGATTCGCACATTCCCGCGTTGATCGGTCCACGGATCGATTCTCTGGATCCTCCGTCCGGCCAACGTGGCACGATCCTGAGCATCCGCGGAGCATACTTTTCCACAATCCGTACTGACAATCAGGTGACGATCGGCGGAGTATCGGTACCTGTAGTTGCCGCCACCGCTTCCGAGTTGAGAGTTCTTGTAACAAAGGATGTGGATTCGGGACCCGTCGAAGTATCGATTGGCTCGTCTACGTCCGCTGGCCCACATGATTTCACTATTGACGGCTATCCTGGAGGAGCGGACGACGGCCCGCCAGTCTTCGCCGAGGGAGCGGGAAGCGGGAGCGCGGGTGACGTGAATCCGATAGGTACGATCCGCGTGCTGGTCGTGAT
>JBDTUW010000989.1:0-2005 GCA_040007555.1 Acidobacteriota bacterium
GCCGAGAGCCTCATACGTCGCACTGAGTTCCGGTTCGGCGGCCGTGGCCTTGCGAACGTGCAAGGTGCGCCCATCGCGCTGGCGGAAGGACGCCGTCACCCGCTGCTGCACCGACAGGATCTCCCGCAATCGCGCCCATGAGGGACAGTCACCGTCGGACTGTCCCTCTTTCAGCTTCTGTCGGATTGTCTGCACCACTTGATAGGCCAGCACCGTGATGAACAGATGGCCGTCGGTTCGCTCCTGCTTGTGATGGAAGACCGGCCTCAATCCCAGATCCGACTTCAGCGCCCGAAACACCGACTCCAGGTCGGTCAGCATCGTGTAGGTGTGCCACAGCGTTGTCTCGTCCCACGTGGTCTCATTGGTGCGCAGGCAGTAGACCCCCGGATGCGTCAGCATCGACCCCTCGACCGGAGTCCTTACCCACGTCATTGCCGTGGCGTTGCCGCCTTTCTTATCCGGAGTCAGCGTGATCGAGTAATGCTGCCCGATGCCCATGCTCGTCGCCTTCAGCTTTCCGATCCGCTCGTTGAGTTTGTCGAGTCGCTTCACGCCTCGCGGTTTGGTAAGCCCCTCGGCCAGCTTGGCGAGCCCCGCCTCGAATCTCTTGCTGAACCGATCGACGATGCCCGTCTCCTTTCTCTCCCGTCCATCGGAGTGACAGTGGAGCCGCACCTCCTGGCCGTCCTCGCTCATCACCCGTTGCAGGCGGATCGTTTCATCCGACGCGGTCATCGTTTCGATGGCCCGTTCCGAATCGAACTGCCGCTTGCGTTCACGGCTCACGACCAGATAGCGGTAGCCCTTCTGCTTGAGCCAGGTGATGTTCTTCTCGGTGGCGATGCCCCGATCCATGATCACCATGGCGCCATCGGGCGCACCGAGTCCCGAGAGCATTCCCGCGAGTGTCGTGGCTTCCACCACGTTGCCGGCGAACATCTTCGAGCGACGGATAAAGCCGCTGCCGTCGAGAACAAGTCCCATCGTTACCAGCGGGCAGTCGGTGCGCTTCTCCTTCGAATGACCCCGCCTGGCGTTCTCATTGCCGGCGACGTTGCCTTCGAAGTACGTGTTGGTCAAATCAAAGAGCGTGACGGTCGTCGAGAACCCGAACAGCGTCTGCAGGCGCCCGAACAGGGCGTCTTCGATCTTGTCACGGTGGCGCACCAGCAGATCGGAAGCGCGATAGAGGCGCATCAGCGGAAAGGATTCGAAATCAACGTCGAGCAACTCACCCAGGGCGCTGCGTTCCCTGAGCCAGCGCCACGTGGACAGCTCACTGCCGACCCCGGCCATGCGCCCGATGACACTGCCAGCCACGGCCGCCCGTTGCACGCCGTTCAAGCCAAGGCCCAAGAGCACCTCGTCGATCCCCAGCCAGGTCATGGCCGACAGGCCGGCGTGCTCGATCCCGACCGCACGCGGCCTGGTGAGTTCGATGGAGTCGACTGCGACTTCGGCATAGACGCAGGCACCGGCTTGATCGACGGTCGCCGCCTTCGCGCCAGAAGCCAGGATCGCGGGCCGCGAGGCAATCAACCGGGCGGTGAGGCGCTGTGCGTGAATCTCGATAACTGGCGATTCCGCCAACAACATAGATTGCCCGGAAAGCAGCGCTTCGATACGCAGACACAATCGGGGCCACTCGTCACGAGGCAAGTCGAAGTTCCGGCCGAGGTTGAGCAACGTCACCTGCCGAACTTGCCGGCCGACACGCTCCGATCTGACGAGCCGGTAGGTGAAGTAAGACTCCGAAGTCGATTTGTTGCGCGTCGCGGTCTGACGGATGAACACGGGAGCAGGATGCAACAGAAAAGAGGCGGAATCAATGCCCTCTCGTACGATTATGGCACTACATTTCACTTCCGGCGGTCGATTTACCTGGAATCAACAACTTACGGGGCTATGTGGCCCTGGATTGGCCCTGAAATGGACTGGAAGTGGTAAATATGGGCTAACGAGTAAGCCGCAGGCGAGCCGGTCGCGTTGCTGATTCGACGAT
>JBDTUW010000990.1:0-2004 GCA_040007555.1 Acidobacteriota bacterium
GCCGCCCGAACCGCTCCCCTGAATCCGCAGTCAGCTCATGACGGTTGAGCATCTTCGCGTCCTTGAGTCCGCAAATAAACTCAATCTCGCGAAATTGCTCTGATTGGAAGCCGCTCGCCGGTCGCAGTTTGCCGCGAAATGCCAGGAAGTGCGTCGGCAACATCGTCTCGAGTATGGTGAATTGCTCAACCAGAACTCGCGCAATCTCAGTGCAGCGCCGCAGCAAACGCGCGGCCTCATAAACTCCATCACGCGAACCGGGATTGGACGTCACTGATTTCAGATTCTCGACCACCGCATCCAATTCGTGGATCAACTGCTTAAACCAGAGTTCATAGGTTTGGTGAATAATGATAAAGAGCAACTCGTCGTGATGCTCGGGGCTGGATTGCGGGTGCTGAAGCCTGGTCAGTTCGGACACACGAAGGTAATCGCTATAGGTCAATTGGTCGTTGATGGTCATTTCCATTCTGGAGGTTATCAGCGGCCACCCCCGAAGAGTACGATCCGGATTGATTTGAGAAGGATCCAGAGATCGAACCAAAAGGAGACATTCTTGATGTAGTAGAGGTCATACTGCAGTTTCTGTTGCGCGTCTTCAACTGACGAGCCATATCCGTACATGACCTGTGCCCATCCAGTCAGACCCGGTTCGACGAGGTGCCGCTGCCCATAGAACGGAATCTGTTGGCTCAGCTGTTCCACAAAGAACGGTCGCTCAGCGCGTGGGCCAACAAGTCCCATCTCGCCCCTCAGAATGTTAAAGAACTGCGGTAGCTCATCGACGCGGGTCATTCTCATGAGGCTACCAATGCGCGTGATTCGCTCATCGTTCTGGGTGGACCAGACCGGCCCGTCTTTTTCTGCATCCGCGCGCATCGATCTGAACTTGATGATGCGAAATATCTTGCCGTTCTTGCCAACCCGATCCTGTGCATAAAAGATCGGCCCTCGTGAATCGAGCTTGATAGCGATCGCGGCAATTATCCAGATTGGGCTGGTCAGAATCAGGCCAATGAGGGCCGCGAGAATGTTGAGTAGACGCCTTGCCGCTAGCCAGACGGCTCCGTGCCGGCTGTTCCCGGAAAAAATGATCCAGCTGGGGCGCAGCATCTCAACCCCAACCTTCCCGGTGAGCCGCTCATAGAGAGACGTTCCCTCCTCGATTGCGACTCGGCCCTGCAGGCGCAGGCGGAGCAATTGGTCAACGGGCATGTGTCCACGTCGATCCTGGAGTGAGACGACAACACGATCCACGCGTTCCTGTTCAACGATCCGGTCGAGATCACCTACGAGGCCCAGAACCCGCGGGTTGACGATACTTTCGCCGACGAGAGCTGCGTCCTCGGCGACAAATCCGGTGACGTGATACCCGAGGTCGCGCCGCGCAATTGCCTCGCGTGCCAGTTCCCGCGCACTTGGCCCGGTACCGACAATGAGAATCCTCTCGCTCAATCTCGGGTGCCTCAGCAACCAGTGGATTAAGACGCGCCAGCAGATCATCAATGCGAGAGCGAGCGCCATCGCAAAGAGTGGCACCCAATTGCCATAGCGGACCACGCCAACTCCCTCAATTGCTCGCAGGTAGCCGAGCAGGAGTGTCGGGCGGAGCAGAAAGATCGTGCCAAGAACCAGAATGGCGGCACCGACGGCTTGAAAGATGTGGGTGACCAGTTCGCGCCGAGATCGCGGCGCGGTAATGTCGTAGAGATCGAAGAGATAGAAGATGAACTGGCAGACGAGAGTGGTAAGCAGGACCTTGTAGATGCCGCGCTGGTCAATCAGGACGACTTTGAGGTGGGGTGCAAAGCGGACCTCAAGACCGAGGATGATGACTGAGACAAGAATCCCGGATTCAACCGCTGCAATAGCAAGTGTTTTGAGCCTGAAACCACGTCGCACCATGAGTAGGCTGATTATATGGTGAGGAGTTGTCAGTTGCCAGTTGTCAGTTGCCAGTTGTCAGTTGTCAGTTGTCAGTTGCCAGTTGTCAGTTGCCAGTTG
>JBDTUW010000991.1:0-2003 GCA_040007555.1 Acidobacteriota bacterium
GCTTGTCCCCGCCCGCTTGCGCCTGGCGAAACCCCGGGCGGGGACAAGCCCCGCCCCTACGGCCTCCTCTGCGCCAGACCTCTGCGTTGGAAAAGTTCGTCATGCAAGACTTGATTGCAATACTTCTCGCTTATCTGCTTGGCTCGATTCCATTCGGCTATCTGATCGTCAAATGGAAGCAGGGTGCGGATGTGCGCAAATCCGGTAGTGGGGCAACCGGTGCGACAAACGTCATGCGCAACGCCGGCCGAGGGGCCGGGATTGCTACACTCCTGCTCGACGCGCTCAAGGGATTTGCCGCCGTCGAAGTTGCGCGGTGGCTGACACACAGCAATGGAACCTCGTGGGTGATTGCAGGGACAGCGGTCGCGGCGATCATCGGACACATCTTTCCGGTCTGGCTTGGATTCAGGGCAGGCAAGGGCGTCGCGACTGGACTCGGTGTGTTTCTTGCCATTTCGCCGCTCTCCGTTCTTGGCGCCGGTGTGGTCTTTCTGGTCGTTGTCCTGGTGACACGTTATGTCTCACTCGGCGCGATCCTGAGCACTGCGACGATGCCGGCATGGGCGTGGCTCATCGAACGTGACAACCCCGACCTGCACAGAATCCTGGCGGCATTGGCGGCATCGGCGGTTCTGATCATCGCGAAGCATCATGAGAATATTCGGCGTCTTGCCGCGGGCACCGAGAACAAGCTCGGTGGGGCTCGAAAAGAATGAGTAGCGTTGCGATCATTGGCGCCGGGAGCTGGGGAACTGCTCTCGCCCTCGTTGCCGCACGGGGCGGGCACGAGGTACGCCTCTGGAGCCACAGTCGCGACGTCGCCACGAACCTCGCCGAGGAACGAGTCAACTCGGTGTATCTCCCGGGCTTCCTGCTGCCGGCGAACATTGCGCCGAGCGTTGATCTTGATGAGGTAGTTCGAAAAGCCGATCTGGTGCTGACGGCCGTGCCGTCGCACGTTTGCCGAGACGTCTTTACCCAACTCAAGGAAGTGATTGATCCGGACGCGATTCTTGTAAGCGCGACCAAGGGCATCGAGATCGCGACCCAAATGCGGATCGAGGAAGTGGTGGCCGATGTTCTTGGGCCACGGATCGCCGCGCGGTACGTTGCGCTTTCAGGGCCATCGTTTGCAATTGAAGTTGCCCGGGATGAACCGTGCGCGATCGTGGCGGCAGCGCGAGACCAGGATTCCGCAAAGGTGACGCAAGGGATTCTTTCCTCACGCAGGTTCCGGGTCTATACGAATGTTGATGTTACGGGCGTCGAGATTGCGGGCGCGGTCAAGAATGTGATGGCCATCGCAACCGGCACGGTGAATGGGCTCGGGCTCGGCTACAATAGCGCGGCGGCACTGGTCACGCGAGGTTTGGCTGAAATGACGCGGCTTGCAGTCCGCGTCGGTGGGCGCAGTGAGACAATGGCAGGGCTTGCCGGCATGGGCGATCTTGTTTTGACGTGTTTTGGTAGCCTTTCGCGCAACCGGCGAGTCGGTTATGAACTGGGTAAGGGCCGCAGCCTCGACGAGATCGTCGGCGACATGCGAGAGGTCGCGGAAGGTGTGAAAACGGCGCGGGCCGCCTACGATCTTTCACGACGCCTCGAAGTTGAGATGCCGATCACGGAGGGCGTCTACCAAATGCTCTACGAGGGCAAGAGTCCGCGTGACCTCGAGGTCGAGCTCATGGAGAGGCCGCTCAAGGGCGAGTGACGAGTGGGGACTCCGCAAAAGAAAGAGTGAATGTCGGATAAGGTTATCAGCAGCAACCGCGCCGCCTACCACGAGTTCCATATTCTGGAGGTCTTCGAGGCGGGAATTGAACTCTCGGGCACCGAGGTAAAATCGGCCCGGGACGGGCGGGTGAATTTGAAGGACGCGTACGCGATGATTCGCGATGGGGAGGCATGGCTTCACAATGCGCATATCAGTCCCTATTCGCATGGAAACAGGGAAAACCATGAGCCGACAAGAGCGCGGCGGCTGCTGTTGCACAAGCGCG
>JBDTUW010000992.1:0-1996 GCA_040007555.1 Acidobacteriota bacterium
GGAGCTTGTTACAGGTGGCAAGGTAAGGAGAATGACCTCGCCACCGAGAGCCTGATTGGCCTCAGCGCGGCGCTGCTCCTCGCTCTTGGGAATTGCCGGCGTGAATGGCCCGTTGTTGCCGCCACCGGAGCCCCCGCGCCGCGCCCTTCTCCTGCCAAACTGATTGAGGAAGTTCTCGGTGACGATGACCTCGGTTGCCGAATCACTGGAGAACGCATTCCCAGCCAGGAACTTCTTGAATCTGGGGTTGTATTCAATGGCCGCCAGCGCCCCACCGATCCGATGCCGTTCGGTCCGGTCGTGGTATCTGACATAGCTCTGAAAGATGATTGCGGGAAGGGCATATCTGACACCCTTGATCCTGCTCAACTCGGCGATGGCTGTATCGTCAAGAATCCTTCTCCTCGTGTCCGGAGTCGCCGATGGCGATGCTTCAGCCTCTGGTGATGCCAGGGGCGATGGAGATAACGAAGGTTCCGGTTCGGGAGCGTCGCGTCTCGAAACATCTGCGGAGCCATTTCCCTGCCCCCCACTGAGAGCCAGGAGCTCATCTGCGCTGGGGCCAAAAACAGTAATGACGGTAAAAAGGTCGAGCTTTGCAAACGCATTGGCGATGATGTTTTGCTGCAAGCCGATCCCAAAGCTCACCATAGTGATGATCGCGGCAACGCCGATGACGACACCAATAACTGTCAGACCGGTACGCAACTTCGCCTGTCTCAGGTTCCGCAGCGCCAGAGCGATGATGTCGAGAAGACTCATGACCGAATCACTTCCGGTTCCGCGGCACCGTCGACGACCTGACCATCTCGCAGCCGAATGGTTCGATCGGCGTGCGCGCGCGCCAGCTCCTGATCATGCGTGACGATGACAATTGTCTTGCCGTCATCGCGTCGCATCGCCTCGAGAAAACCCATCAACTCCAGTGCACGGCTGCTATCAAGATTGCCGGTCGGTTCATCCGCTAGCAGCACGTCCGGTTCGTTCGCCAGGGCGCGAGCGATGGCGACCCGCTGCTGTTCGCCACCTGAGAGTTCCGAGGGCCGGTGCTCGGCGCGTGCTTCAAGACCCACACGGGCAAGCAGGGCGATGGCGCGAGCGCGGCGGTCCGGGCCGCTGACGCCTGCGAACGCGAGCGCGAGTGCGACATTCTGTCGTGCCGTCATGGTCGCGATCAGGTTGAAGCTCTGAAAGATCATGCCAACGCGACGCAGTCGATACCGCGACATTTCGCGTGACGATAGCGGTGCAAGACTCTCACCGCGAAAGAGAATCTCACCCGAATCCGGCCGGTCGAGACCACCAAACAGGTTGAGCAGGGTCGATTTCCCCGACCCGCTCGTTCCGAGGATAGCGACAAACTCAGCCTCTTCGATGGCGACTGACATTCCTGCAAGGGCGCGAACGACCTCTGTCCCCATCTGATATTCCCGAGTGACGTTGCGAGCTTCGAGAATTGGCATGCGTAGGGCTCGACACCGCGAAGGACACGCCGCCCGAGGAGTGGCGCGTCCCTGCGGCGAGATCTTCTAGCAGAACTCTGTCGCGTTGAAGAAGTAGCTGAGCTCGATGGTGGCGTTGTCAACCGAGTCGGAGCCATGAGTGGCGTTGTCCTGAATGCTCGCACCAAAGTCTCCACGGATTGTTCCCTTGGGTGCCTTGGTCGAATCCGTTGGACCCATGAGGTCTCGCCAGGCTGCCACTGCATTCTCTTTCTCGAGCGCCATGACGATACACGGGCCGCTCGTCATGAAAGTGACCAGATCGTTGAAGAACGGCCGCTCGCGATGGACAGAGTAGAAGCCTTCGGCGACGGCGCGACTCATGTGAACCATCTTCATGGCGCGGACGCGAAAGCCAGTGTCGGTGATGCGTTGAATAATATAGCCAAAGCTTCCCGCGCGAACAGCGTCGGGTTTGATGATCGCAAAAGTTGTGCTCGGTTGATTCTCGGACATGTTCTCCTCTTAAAGACGATAGTGAATTGACGTAACCA
>JBDTUW010000993.1:0-1991 GCA_040007555.1 Acidobacteriota bacterium
GGTTGAACTTTGGAACGCCCTCGGGCTCTCGCTCTCCAACTGGCAACTGGCAACTGACTGATGCAACTGACAACTGGCAACTGGCCCCTGACCCATGTAGAATCGCTTTTCGAGAAGAACATCACCAGCAAAGGGAGTCTCATGAGTCGAAGAAGAGTCAAAGGGCTATCGCGCCGTTCATTTCTTGCAACGGCGGGGCAAACGGGAGCCATGGTAGGTCTCGGCAGCCTGGTGCCAGGCACAATCGCCACTACCTTGGCGCAGACACCCTCAGGTATCAAGGGCAAGGAGCGCCTGATTGTTCGCTCCCTGCGACCTGAAGATCTGGAAACGCCAGTCGGGCTCCTCAATTCGTTCATCACTCCCAATGATATTTTCTATGTGCGCCACCACATGTACGCGGCAAAGGTCGACGCGTCCTCCTGGAAACTCGTAGTCGACGGAGACGTCGAGCGACCGCTGACCCTCAACCTCGACGAGGTCAAGCGATTGCCGCAAGCCAACGTCACAGTGACGCTCGAATGCGCCGGGAACGGACGCGCATTCTTTGATCCTCCGGTCGCTGGCATTCAGTGGGAGAAGGGCGCCGTCGGAACTGCTCGCTTCGCTGGTGCACGCCTGGCTGACGTGCTCAAGCGCGCTGGGCTCAAGGCAGCCGGACGCTATGTTGTTCTCGACGGTGCCGACAAGCCTATGGGCAAGATGCCGGATTTCGTTCGCAATGTCCCGATCGAGAAGGCAATGCATCCGGACACGCTGATCGCCTATGCGATGAACGGTGAGCCGTTGCCTGCGCTTCACGGCTTTCCCTTGCGCGCGATTGTTCCCGGCTGGGAGGGCGCGTACTCGGTCAAGTGGCTGCAGCATATTCAGGTGGTCCCAGCGGAGCACGATGGCTTTTTCGTCAAGACCGGCTATCGATATCCGACTAAGCGCGTGGCGCCGGGCGCTGCTGTGGACCCAAAGGATATGGCGCCCCTGACCGGTCTCGTCGTCAAATCACTGATCACTTCGCCAATCGATCGCGCTTCAATCAAGGTAGGAGTTGTTCCAGTCTCCGGTTTTGCCTGGGCTGGAGAGAACGATGTCGTGCGGGTCGACATTTCGACTGACAACGGCGCCAGCTGGGTGCCTGCGGCACTTGGGCGAGAGCGCGAGCGCTATAGCTGGCGACAGTTCAGTTATGAGTTCAAAGCGCCCGTTGCCGGGTTCTATTCAATAATGGCGCGGGCTACTGACAACAAGGGGAACGTTCAACCGATCGAAGCCCAATGGAATCCGTCGGGTTACCTTTGGAACGTGATTGACCGGGTGCGAATCAATGTTGAAGCTGCATAAACTGATCGTCATTGGGTGTGCCTTGATCGTCATGATCTACGCGTCACGCTCGCCGGCGGCAGCCGTGTCGGCGGACCTGCCGGAAGGTGTCGGCGTGGAAGTGGTTCGTGAGAAATGCATCGCCTGCCACGAGGCGGACCTCATCGTACAGCAGCGCTTGAGCAAGCCAGGATGGGCACGGGAAGTGGACAAAATGATCCGCTGGGGCACCGTCGCGACGGACGCTGAGAAGGCGATCATTGTTGACTATCTTTCCGCGCGTTTTGGTCCGCGACCATTAACTTCAGCGTCCACTGCGCCTGCCGCGGGACAGAGCATATTCGAAGCGAAGTGCCTTCTCTGCCACGAGGCGGACCTGACGGAGCAGCAGCGCCTTTCGCGTGCCGGCTGGACGCGCGAAGTGGAGAAGATGATTCGCTGGGGCGCTGATGTGACCGATGCCGAGAAGGGCCCCCTCGTCGACTACCTCGCGGGAAAATACAAGTAGAAGTGGGCTGGGATCAGGAGGCAGGGGTCAGGGATCGGAGATAGCACGATCAACGCCGAATCCCCCCAACGGCAGTTGGGGATCGTTAAGGTCCAACCTACATCAGAGTCCTCGAACCCCCCAATCCCCCCAACGGCAGTTGGGGGATCGTTAAGGTCCAACCTAC
>JBDTUW010000994.1:0-1990 GCA_040007555.1 Acidobacteriota bacterium
CAGGGCGGGCTATGACATCCGATCATTTGAAGAAAACGGATCGGATCGGCTGATAGAGGTCAAGACCACAACGCATGGGCACGCAACACCTTTTTTTGTTTCGCGAAACGAGGTGCAGACTTCAGAGAAGAATGCCGATCGGTATCACCTCTATCGACTCTTCGCGTTCAAGGCACGGCCACGACTCTTCACCCTCCAGGGCGCGCTTACTTCTACCTGTTCTCTCGATCCCACCAACTTCGTCGCGACCGTGACCTGACCTGAGGCGGTACAGCCATTTCTTGGAGTCACCAGAGAATGACTCTTGCAGTACAATAAGGACTACCGAAAAGGCATCACAAGCGCGGATCGATGTTCTTGGGTCAATTCGAAAGAGCTATCTGGCGGTCTATGTCGAAGGCCCTTTCCCCGCCGACTTGTCTCCGCAAAGGCCAGCCTCTGCTCTCTGAATCTTCCTACTTCCCAAAACAATACAACGCACTCCCCGTCCTCACATAAATCCGCCCATCCGCAATCGCCGGCGTAGCGAAGCACTCATCATCCATCTCATTCACCGCCACCACCTCCCACTCACCGGCCGCCTTCAACACCGACATCGCCCCGTTCTGCCCAATCAGAAACACCTTGTCATCCGCACCCACCGGCGAAGCGAAGTACTTATCGATCGCCCCATGCAACCGCCCCTGCTTGATGACATTCCCCGTCGCCGGATCAAACGAGAGCAATATCCCGCTATCATTAATCATGTACAGCACGCCCTTATACAGCAGCGTCGACGGAACCTGAGGCACCGGTCTCTGATACCGCCACTTTATCGCCGTCGCCGTCTGATCCCCCTCACCTCCCAGCTTGATCGCCAGCAGCCCATTCTCTGAAGCCATCATCGCTCGGAAGACTTCCCAGTCCTTACTATTCAACTTGTCATTGCGATCCGTATCAAATGCCTCAAACGCACTCTTCAACATCTTGTCGATCGGCTCAGTGCCAGTCACCTCTGCCTTAGCTACCTGCCGGTCACCATCCTTATCGAACTTCACCAATGCCTCATCGAAAGGAATCGTCTTCAGCTGCTGCCCGGCCTGATTCTGCGGAAAGCCCCACCCGTTCACATAAAGGTACTCCGCATCGTGGCTGGCAATCGATTTCATCTCACACGCAAGGCCGCGAACAAACCAAACTCTCTTCCCATCCTCCACCGAGTAAGCAGAAAGCTGGAACGACTCCGGAATGACGATCTGCTTCGCCCCCGACTTCGGTTGATAGACGATCGGTGTCGAGTAGCCCGAAATGACTACGGGACGCTCTACTTTCCACCGCTCCTTACCAGTGTTCTTGTCGACGGCTATCAGGTAAGAGCTTGGGCTGTCCTGATCCACAGGCAGGATTATCTTGTCATCCACCAGAATCAGGGATGCCCCGAAGCCGTAAAACATATTGAATGGCCCGAGCGGCAGCTTCCATCGCTCTTTGCCCGCCCCGTCGTACGAGACCAACCCGAACTCCTGGAAGAAGGCGTATACATTCGAGCCATCGGTCACCGGAGTTGGCGAAGCGGGTCCGTTAACATTTTCCAGGCGGCCGGCTCGCGTCCGGGGCACTTCTCGCTGCCAAAGGATTTTTCCCGTCTGGCGGTCGAGACAGATGACCAATTGCTTGAACGTAGCCTTGTCCTTGCTGCTGGCCGCTGTCACGAAGATGCGATCGCGTGTCAGCACTGGTGAAGAATGGCCGGGTGGAAGAGCTGTCTTCCAGACTACGTTCTTTGTGGGCCCGAACTCGGTGGGAAGACCAGTGGTCGCGGAAACACCGGTTCCATTCGGTCCGCGAAACTGCGACCAGTCCTGTGCAACAACGGCGGTTAAGGCCACGCAAGTCATGAGCAGGGCTCCGACCATTTTGATTAGCTTCGACATACTTCTAAATGCTCCTCAGAAATACTCCGGTGGGCGAATATGAAGACTCACGCGAAGACCGTAGGGGCGGGGCTTGT
>JBDTUW010000995.1:0-1990 GCA_040007555.1 Acidobacteriota bacterium
CGCGCGTTAGGGCGGCCCGCACGAAGCACCGCTTCGGGTTTCATGTGGTTGCCTGAACCACGTTGATCGCCGATGCCCCATTTCGAAGGACATCGCTGTGCATCGGCAGGTGCTTGCCATGTTTGACCGTGAGTTACGTTTCCCAGGAGAAGGAACGGCACGGCAATCATAACTGAGGCAGTAATTCTGTGGACGAGCGGCATCTTTCTCCTCCGGGTTAGGAAATTGGTCTGGCAGTAGCCTGGAGTGGTCGATTGTATGACAGCTTAGGACGTGACGTAGGCGCGATGATGACAATACGCCGTCGTGCCCGTCGCATGGAACAAAGTTCAAGGTATGGAGTCTATGAAATTAGTTCGGCGGACTGGAACTCTTGGTTAGCGTCTATCCATGAATCCGAAAGGATGGAGTTTCACAATGCGTCAAAACCGAGACCTTCATCTAACTTGTATGGCGTGCATTAACGGACTCGGCCTGGGTATTCTGCTGGCGGGTCTAAGGGAGTTTGAAGAGCTTGATGCAGCCTGGGAATATCTGCTTGATCCTCCATTTTGTTCACTCGGCTCTGATGTCAGACCTCCTTGCATTTGGATCGTGATCCCATCCATTACAGCCATTGGAATCTGGTGGTCTAGTAAGACGATCATTCGTCGACTCCCGGAACTTTCGAGGTTCTCGTTACGGTCCTGGGTTATGGTGGGCCTCGTCAGCCTGGGTATTGTGCTCCCGCTCATGTTGCTGATGTCAACGCATCGCTCGCTATCGAAGGTCGGTCTAAGTTTAGAAGTTCTTCGCGTATTTGCCTTGGTCTATTTCTACGAGATCTGGTTCGGGCTCATCCTCGTCCTGGCAAGACAAAGTGCCGGACTTGTGACAGACAACTACGCTAACCATCGTTGGGCCGAGGAGACTCGCGCGCTGGAAATCGTAGAGAGGCAGGAGGGTGTTCTTAACCCGCTTCGTGTTCCTTGGGAGAGATCGAGCGAGCTCCAATCCCAAGGCTCGCAACTCGGCGACAGGCGAAATGAAGGAGCGTCAGAGTGCAACTACACCAGCACCTTCACCCAACTTGTTTAGGAGCCTTGTACGGCCTGGGCCTGGGTATTCTACTGGAAGGCCTTCGGGAGATCGGGAACCTTGCAGACAGGTACTCCGATCTCCTCGAGGCGAACGAACAGATGTGCACCCTTCGCGTGGACCTGTTGCGCCCTCACGCAATTCCAGTGGTTGTTACTATTGGAGTCTCTTTGTTGAGTCTTGCGATGTTTGGAATGTTCCCAAAACTCAAAAGACACCCATTCTGCGCCTGGATCCTGATCGGGCTTGTCTGTTTTGCTATCAGTCTGTCCCTGATCGTGCTGGGCTCATCGCGCGACCTGACTTGGTATCTCAATGAGTCCTCCCCCATTTTTCGCGTGTTCATCCTGGTATGTGCCTATCAGATATGCTTCGGGCTGATCCCCGCTCTGACAAGGCACACGGGTTCATGGCAAGGCTCACGTCCTGGCTGCTCATCTTCAAATTGTAAATCCTCAGCCCACAGTGACATTGATGCCCAATAGAGAAAAGAGATTCCCCGAGACATAGGAGCCCACGATTCGCTCTGGTTCATTTCCCCCAGTAAGGAAAAACATATCTCGCAAGGAGGTTGTCGTATCTTCAATGCCGCAACATCCGAAAACACGCCGGTGTGCTTACGCCATTCCAGAAATAATGCCGCTGAGTTCAGCGACAGCTGAGGTAGCCGCTCTTTCAACGATCTCTCCCACAAGCATCATCAACTCTTCTGAATGGTGATATGGAAAAGCCTCGGCGATCACCCAAAACCGGCCAACGGAAATAGTCGTCTGGGACGTTGACGCCGACGCGAGGCTAAGTAGCCTCCGCCGGTATGAGCAACGTTTTGAGCGACGAAAAAAGACAGCAAATACTTGCGCTTGGAAAGCTCGGATGGACGCTGCGGCGAATCGAGCAATTCACAGGTGTGCGT
>JBDTUW010000996.1:0-1989 GCA_040007555.1 Acidobacteriota bacterium
TTGCCGTAAGCGTGGAGGTGGTCTGATGCGTGTCGCTTATCTTACAACAAATTCGGGCAACAACATGCGGGCAGAAAGCTGCGGGCAACGAAGTCGTGTCACACAATGCACAGTACTGCGAACAAAGAGGGAACACTTCACCGGACCGAACTTACCTGACCGGCCAGTTGCGGGAGCTTGGTAGCACCGAACGCGACGTTAAAGTCCCCATCAAACAAAAGCCGATCGCCCTCGAAGCGGAACGACAACGTTGAATAGAATGGAGTCTCGTAAGCCACAAGCTTCATGGTGAAGACGTCGTCCGCCGTCCAGGCGCCACTTGCGGCCATCGCCGGCCTTTCCGGCACACTCAGAAACCGATCAATCCCATTGGCGAAGCCGCTGCCGGTTCTTCCCCACGCCCCAATCCCAATCTGAGTTCGCGTTTCTCCGTCCGCTGTGCGCACTACAAGCACCGGCGATCCCGAGGCGAAGTCGAGCGACACGGCCCGAATGCCACGTGCGTTTTCAGGAAATTCGTACCATTTCCCCGACACGCTTGCGGCGAGCGGCGCAGTGGGCTTCCCCGACGGCAGGCGCACCGTCAGGTTCGCGAGCTTCGCCTTTAGCTTGCGCTGCGCTTCAGCGTCTTCAGAAAGCGGGCTTGCCTTCATCGCCGGCAAGAGCTTTTCCCAAACGAGATTCATGACGCGCTGCATATCCCGTACTCCGCTCGTGATCGCTACCACGGCGTCGAGCTCGGGGATGACAAGGCAATACTGCCCAAATGCCCCGTCGCCTCGATACGAGTTGTGGCGCGAGCGCCAAAACTGATAGCCGTACCCCTGATCCCAGTCACTCTTTGGCGAGGAGCCATTCGAGGTTTGCAGCGCCGTCGCCTGCTCGACCCAGGCTGCGGGCACTATCTGTCGCCCGTTCCACGAGCCTTTCTTCAGATACAACTGGCCGAAGCGGGCGATCTCCTCGGTGCGCACCATCAAGCCATAGGCGCCCGCCGAAACTCCCTGTGGACTGGCCACCCACGTTGGGCTTTGAAAACTGAGCGGCTCAAACAGCTTTGGCCGCAAATAGTCCAGCACGGTCTGGCCGGTCGTCTTTTGGACAATCGCCGAAAGCATGTATGTCGCAGGTGAGTTGTAGAGAAAGTGTGTGCCTGGTTTGAAGGGTACCGGGTGCGCAAAGAATTTCCTGGTCCAGGTCAAGTTCTCAGTCTTTCCCGGCTCATCGCGAAAGAGCTGTGCTTCTGTCTGATGCCCCGTGTTCATCCGCAATAAATCGCGAACGCGCATCGCACTCAGGTTGGCCGAAGGTTCTGTTGGAATATCCTCCGGGAAGAACTTCGACACTTCGTCATCGAGGTTGAATTTCCCTTCGGCAATTGCAAGTCCGACGGCCGTGGATGTGAAGCTCTTACTCAACGAGTAAAGCACATGCGGAGTTTCGGCATCGAACGGCGCCCACCAAGCTTCGGCAACAACCTGGCCATGCCGCACCAGCATGAAGCTATGCATCGCATCGATCTCCTGATCTGCGGCCTCGATAAAAGCGAGGAGGGCGGACGAGGCTACTCCCTGTCGCTCCGGGCTGCTTCGGGGCAATGCCTGAGCACGCTCAGTTGGCGAATCACGCGCGGCGGAATGACGACGCTCGACTTGCTGGGTAAGTACCGGTGAGAAAGCCAATGCCAGCAGAAGACAGGAGACTAAGTTTCGCATGGTGCATTTTTCCGGATTGTCTGACTAGTTTGACAACGACGCGCTACAGGTTTGTCAGCGCGGGGAGATAAGCGTAGAGATTCTGATTGAGGAGGGGAGACGACGCAAGTGCGGTGAGGGTGCTTGTGGTGAGGTGTTCAGGACGGGCCTTTCCCTCACCGCGCGTCCGGGCAATCTCGGTGCCACCGCCGTCGGCGGTCTCAGCTACTCATTTCACTGCACGAGGGCAAGTGAATTGTGCCTCGTCTTAGTCGGACCCGCCCTGGAGTGCGTG
>JBDTUW010000997.1:0-1983 GCA_040007555.1 Acidobacteriota bacterium
ATCTTGCGTCTCTCGGGTGTTTTTGGCCCTTTGTGCCTTGGCACTATTCAGAAAGATGCTCATCACAGAAAGCCTATTGACCGCAGCATCGTGCTGTCGTAGGCTGTCCCCGACCGAACTCCGATACCCATCGATCGCGATCGCGCCTGACGCGCGGGATCCTCTACGACTTCCTTGCAGCAATTGGGAAGAAATTGAGCAAGCACTTTTTCCATGTGGTCGATGACCGTGGCCGTGTACGGCCTGCATTCATAGCGAAAAAGGAGACCTCAAGATCATGAAATACCCTTCTGTGGTTGCATTCTTTTCCCGTGCGGCGCTCAGCCTGGTGGCACTCGTCTTGATGACGCTTGCTGCCCGGGCTGCGGATCCAGGGCTGGTCTTTACGCCTTTGACGGATCAGGGCGGGGATGACCGGCGTGGATCGTTGCTCATTTTCAACATCTATACTTCGAGTCCCTCCAACCCGGCCACGACCAATACGCGAATGAGCATCACCAACGTCAATGACCAGAATGGGATCGCGGTGCATCTCTTCTTTGTCGATGGAGATAGCTGCTCAATCGCGGACCGCTACGTTTGTTTGACGCAGAGCCAGACGGTCACACTGCTGGCCTCCGAGCAGGATCCGGGCACTTCGGGCTACATGATTGCGCTCGCGACCGACCCGAACACAGGGACACCGTCATTGTTCAACTCTCTGATCGGTGATGAATTCGTCAAGTTTCAGACTGGTCACTTTGCCAGCCTGGGTGCCGAGGCATATGCCAAGTTCAACAACACCAACGTCGTCTCCACCGATGGGTCACTTGCAGCACTGTTCTTCGACGGGCTTAACCTTGCGGGTAGCTATCAAAGAATGGCGCGCGTCGTTGCCGTCGATAACATTGCCGATCCCGCGTCGGGAAATGCGACCCTGCTCATCCTCAACCGCATCGGTGGGGACCTGACAACTTCTGCAGCTCGCATTGGCAGCCTCTTCGGTATTCTTTATGACGACGCGGAGCAGCCGCACAGCTTTTCCGGCACCGGTGGCTGTCAGCTGCGTATTCTTCTGACAAACAATTTCCCGCGCACAACACCACGTTTTGACGTCGTGATTCCTGCGGGCCAGAGTGGCTGGATGAAGCTCTGGGCAACTTCCGATGTCGGCTTGACTGGAGCGGTGATCAATTCCACTAGTGGCGTTGGTGCCGGATCATTCAGCTCGGGCCATAACTTGCACAAGCTAACCCTGACTTTCGCTCCGAACCTGATCATTCCGATCTTCGGCTCAACTTGCGGAGGATCTGTAATTATTCCCGGGTAAGGACGTTCTGCATTTGACAGAAGAGGGCTCGGTAGTCGCACGAGCCCTCTTCCTTTGCCTGGTGAACCATCGCAACGCGCGCGTACCATTAAGGCATTAAGGCGCTTTCAACCTCAGGGTTGAAGAGAAGCCTCGGTCAAGCCCCAACCGAGCGCTTCATGAGCGTAGAACCTCCCAAAAAAGCCCACGCCGTCGTGCGCTGGCTCATGCCATCTCTTCACAGCTATTGTGTCCTGATTATCCTTGCCCTTCTCATCCACGGATCCTGGCGCTTTCTCGTCGATGGCGACACCGGCTGCACGTGCCACCGATCCGCCCGCTGCTCCGGGCGATACCGACATACCGCCGTCTCAACGGTGTTGACGCTAACGATCTGCTGATCGCGACGGTCGGTACCGCCCGCGGTAGCGGGCTCCATGAAAAAAAGGCTTCTATTTCGCCATATCGCTGAAAGCGTCCATCAATCTGATGGCAGCTGGTCCAAGAATGATGATAAACAGCGTCGGGAAGAGAAAGCAGGTCAGGGGCAAAAGCAGTTTTACCGTGCTCGCTGTGCTGCCTCAGGGGTCAGGGGTCAGTTGTTCGGAGTGCATTTGCGTTCAGAGTTCACGCTTCAGCGCGGGCGCGCTCCGAGCAACTGACCAACTGACCCCTGACCCCCTGCCCCCTGACAG
>JBDTUW010000998.1:0-1980 GCA_040007555.1 Acidobacteriota bacterium
AGGGAACGTCTTCGAAAGGTTTCTGACTGGCGATGTCACGCCCACCCAGACTCCCGGCGCGACGATGTCCGACCCTGATCTCGCGGCGGTCCGCGTTCTTTTCGAGGACAAGCGTTTCGAGACGGCGCGCGACCAGTTGATTGAGCTCAAGCGCCGCTCACCTGAGAAAGCCGAGTATCATTACTGGCTCGGGTTGACTCAATACGAGTTAAAGAACTACCTGGAGGCAATCAAAGACCTCAATGAGGCGGCGCGTCTCGATGACCATTTGCCTGGCGTTTACGGTCATCTGGCTCGCGCCTACGAGGCGATTGGTGATCGCCGCAAAATGGAGGAGAGTCTTCGCCGCGATCGCGCGAAATGACTATCGGAATGACGGCGCGAAAGAGAACATGCCCGAGTTAAGACTTGAGCACAGCATCGTTGATGAACGCTTCGAGATCGGCGAGCGCCTGGGTCTCGGCAGCTATGCCGAGATTTTTGTCGCCCGAGATCGTCAGGATGGCGGGAGTCAGGTGGTGATCAAGGCACTCAATACAAGTCTGCAGGGGACGCCTGACGCTGACCTCGAACGGACTCTGATCGAGAACTTTCAGAATGAGGCGATCGCTCTCGATCTCGTCCGGCATCCCCATATTATTCTTCGCCTTGGTCACGGTACGGCGGCCGATCTGCGCCAAGTCCCTTTCCATTACCTCGTCCTTGAATACATGCCGGGTGGCGATCTCCTCAAGCTATGTCGTTCGCGTCCTGGCAATGCTCTCAGACTCCCGGAAGCTCTCTTTTTCTTCCGGCAGGTCTGCGAAGGGCTGGCGTACGCTCATCAGCAGGCGATCATTCACCGGGATCTCAAGCCCAACAATCTGCTCATCAGCGCTGACCACCAGACGCTGAAAATAGCCGATTTTGGCGTCGCCAAGATGACTACCGGGGATCACACCGAAATTACCCGGGTAGGCGCAGGCACTTACGCGCCACCTGAGCATCATCCGGATCAGCCGGAGGATGAGAAGGACGGAGAACTACCGCGCGGGAATATCGGGCGGCTGACCGCTGCCGCTGACACTTACTCACTTGCGAAAAGCTTCTATACGGTGATCTGCGGGCGCGCCCCTAACCAGTTCGTGCGTCGCCAAATAACTTCCTTGCCTGAGGCCATCCGCGAGCGGGAATGGGCGCCAACATTGCTGAGGGTGCTCCAGCGAGCGACAGCAGATTCTGTCGATGCTCGTTATGGCTCTGTGATCGAGTTCTGGAGCGATCTCGCCGGGGTTGCCGTTGGAGTGCCGACCGAGCAGGAGGAGGACGTCGAAACACATGTGCGTCCCCGTCTTCGCATCAATCCGGTCAATGTGCCGGAGTCGCCGGAGCAACCCGTATTCAATCCGATTCTGGCGAGTGCGGGTGGTTCGACGGTCTCGATGAGGGGTGGATCTCGGGGTACACCAGTTGCGACCGTCGAGGGGCGCCCACCAAAGATCGTCGTGCCGATTGAACGGCCAGCGCCGCTTGCTCCGAAGGCGCCGCCGCCTCCTCCCGTCAGCAGATTCGCGACGAAGCCCGAGTTGCTCGTCCAGGTCAGGAGTGCGCTGACGGCGACGCTGAGACGACGCCTCTTCATAGTTTTGCTCTGTGCTGCCTTTGTTGGACTGCTGGCAAGCGTATACCACTATGCGCGAGTCGTCGCTCCGCCAACGGCGATCGAGGTGTTAACGGTCAATCTGCATGTTCGCGCCGGCCCGAGTTATCAGTATTCGGTCCTTGGCACCGTGCCAAAAGGCTCTCGACATCGGGTGCTAGGGCGCGCGGACAATGGGTGGTTGCGGATCGAGGTCAATGAGTGGAATGAAGCGTTGCCGCACGACTCGGCTCAGAAGCAGGGTTGGGTTAACGGCAGCGACGAATATGTTAGTATAGCCGAACGCCGATGGTGGTAAGACTCCGGTGCATTCCACCCCTGGCGTCTTCAGGTGCCCCCTT
>JBDTUW010000999.1:0-1980 GCA_040007555.1 Acidobacteriota bacterium
AGACTTTTCCCTTGAGCTGCAGTCTGGCATCGGCGTAGACGAGCTTTGTTTCCGTATATTCCTTGTCGAGCTGTCCCTCGATCATCTGGCGGCGCGAGTAAATCTTTTCGTCCCGGGGCAGGAACTCGTTGATCTTCTCGAGCTCGAGCTCGGCGATCTTCTTATCCTTGACGATATCGGTCCGCTCGACGCCGACTGCCATCTCGCTTCGGGTGATCTTCTGATTGGCCATCTCGAGGCTGGAGCGATGTTCGAGAGCTTCGAGGTCGAGGTCCGTTGGATCGAACTCGACCAGGACGTCTCCTTTTTCGACATGACGTCCGTCCGCAACAACTGATGCGATCCGCAGGCGATGGACAGGCACAAAGGGAACCGCGATGGCCATTGATTCGGAGGACTGCAGCTCTCCATTAGCAGTGATCTTAAGCGTGAAGTCGCGCGGCTCAATGACCGCGGTCAGCGGAAGAACTTCGGTCGAACCTGTGAGCCATGCGCGGCGTGCGGCGTAGATGGCTATCGAGGCCACAGTAAGAATGAGCAGACTCAGAATGGCGAGCCGGATTGGGCGGTTCAATCGTTTCATGGTTGTGGTGCGGGGATTGTCCCCACCCGGTGTTTCCGTCTCGGCACGGGCGGGGACAAGCCCCGCCCCTACTTTGCTTTGGCAAAATCTGTTGCGATTCGGTCACCGGCATTCAATCCCTCGAGAACCTGGATCTCAACGCCGTTTGAATCTCCCAGTTTAACGGCCCGCTCAACCCAGCCTTGTTCCGTTTTCACCTTGACGAGGGAGCCATCGACCGTTGCTCGCACCGATTTGAGCGGGATCGCCAGACAGTTAGCGATTGACGCCGTTTCGATCTTTGTCTTGACGCTCATTCCAGGACGCATGATCGACGTGTCCAGATTGTCGAGCGCGATCTGCGCATCGAGTATCTTGTTCGGAATATCCCAGGACTTTGGCCGCACCAGTGTGCCGATCCTTTTCACGGAACCCGAATACGTCTTGCCCGGGAACGCGTCAATCGTCATCTCAGCACGTTGACCGAGCTTGATCTTCCCGATGTCGACCTCGGGAATAAATGATTCGGCCATGAGGGTATTGAGGTCTGGGATCTCCAGGACGGCCTGATTGCCCCAGACAGTTTCTCCTACCTGGAATCGCTCACCATTCCATTTCGTTTTGTAGATCAGGACGCCATCGCGGTCGGCCTTTGTCTGGAAGGTCTCCATTCCCTTCTTGATGCTATCGACCCGGTTTTGAAATCGCCCTCTTTTCGTAGCGATGATTTGATAGGTCGCTTCGCTCGATTTCTTGTGCCAGGCGATGCGCTCCTTGAGAGCCGCGACCTCGGCCTGAGCCTGAACAAACGCAAGACGATCCTTCTCCACATCGATCTGAACATCGTACTGAGTGTCGACGGACTGCTTCAGCTTGAGCTTCGCGTAGTTGTTTTCTGCGGCGGCGAGGCGGCTGCGCAGGTCCTGTACCTCGAGGTCGATTTGAGCCCGGCTTTTTTCGAGTTCTTTGTTCGCCTGATCGAGCTCGTTCTGAAAACGCTGCAGGTCATCTCTGATCTTCTGCGCGTCGAAGGCGATGAGTTGTTCACCGGCGGCTACGCGCTTACCCTCTGCCGCGAGGCTGATGATCTGGAACTGCCAGTAGTTGGCAAACTCGGTGGGCGCGCCAAACTCACGGACCGAAGTGGCGCGGAGCAGGGCCTTGGCGTCGACGCTAAAGCTCATTGTCTTCGGAGCTACAACGAGGAAGTCACCGGTCGTGGCCACCTTTGGAAAGAGTCCGGCGAGCGCGCCTGGAACAATTATCCACGTTGAGACCAGGAGCGAGAGAAGCATCACGACCACCACGGGTATTGAGATGCGGAAGCGTGTGTTCATCTTCAGTAGGGGCGGGGCTTGTCCCCGCCCGCTTTCTCCAAAACCATAACGGTTAAGGCGGGGCTTGTCCCCGCCCGCTTT
>JBDTUW010001000.1:0-1978 GCA_040007555.1 Acidobacteriota bacterium
TCCCTGATCCCTGACCCCTATCTCATTTAAGGTGCGAGCTTGTTCTGCTGGTCCAGCCAGATCTTGAGGGGTGCGAAGTAATCGATGATCGCCGTCGCATCCATCTTATCTTCGCCAGTCAGGACCTTGAGTGCTTCCGGCCACGGACGGCTCTGACCAAGCGCGAGCATCTGCTTCAGCCTGGCTCCAACCTGCTTGTTGTCATAAATCGAACAACGGTTGAGTGGGCCCGTGAAACCGGCTTCGCGACAGAGCGATCGGTGGAACTGAAACTGCAGGATCGTCGCGAGAAAGTACCTCGCATATGGAGTATTTCCCGCAATATGGTACTTCGCGCCCGCATCGAAGTCCTGTTCGCTGCGAGGCGAGGGCGGCGCGATGCCCTGATACTTCTCACGCAGATCCCACCATCCCTTATTGTATTCGCCCGGCTTGATCTCACCCGAAAAGACCTTCCAACGCCATTGATCGACGAGATATCCGAACGGCAGAAACGCAACCTTCTCGAGCGCCTTGTAAAGCAGTAAACCCGTGTCAGCGCTCGCATCCGGGACCTTTGTGATCAAACCCAGCTTCTTTAGATATTCCGGAGTCACCGAGAGCGCGATCGTGTCGCCAATCGCCTCGTGGAATCCATCATTGGCGCTGTTCTGGTAAAGCGGCGGCTGCGCAGCATAGGCGAGTTGATAGTAGTTGTGCCCAAGCTCGTGATGGATGGTGGAGAAATCTTCCGCGTTGATCTTGATGCACATCTTGATACGAACATCCTGCTGGCTGTCGATATCCCACGCGCTTGCGTGACACACCACGTCGCGATCCTGCGGTTTGACAAACAGCGAGCGCTGCCAGAATGTGATGGGCAAAGTTTCGAATCCAAGTGAAGTGAAGAAGCCTTCACCATAGCGCACCATCTGCTTGGGGTCGGTCTTGCGAGACATCAGAATATTCGTCAGGTCATACCCGGGATCGCCCGTTGCCGGCTTGAGTAGTGGGTATATGTTCGTCCAGTCCTGACTCCACATATTACCCAGGAGATGGGCGGGAATCGGTCCGCTGGCGGGCACAACCTGCGGCCCGTACTTTTTCGTCAGCTGATGCCGAGTGTAGGTGTATAGAGAATCGTAGAGCGGCTTGACCTGCTGCCACAGGCGTTCCATTTCGGCGGCGAAGGCATCAGGCTCCATATCGTAGTTTGAACGCCACATCGCCCCGACATCGGCGAATCCCATCTCCTTTGCGCCCTTGTTTGCCAGCTCAACAAAGCGAACATAGTCTTTCCGGTAGGGGGGAGAGACCTGGTGCCAGCCGAGCCAGATACGCTTCAACTCCTCGGGATCCTGGCTGGTGGCGAGCACTTGCTCCAGGTCACCGAGGCTGAGGCAGGGTTGTTCGGGTCCCTTGGGGCAGTATTTTCCCTTACCGTAGGCGCCTTCCATTGCGACCGAGATTTTCGTCAACTCCTCGCGCTCGGCCTCGTTCTTTGGTGCTGGCAGAGTGAGGGCCAGCTTAAGAAGCTTTAGCTTACGAGCCGTGTCGGTCGACAATTGAAGTCCATCGAACTGACGCGCCGCCTCGGCAAGCTCAGTACCGGCGGCAATCGACGCATTTTTCGCGTCGGCGGCAATGGCCTCGGTGTCATCGGTGATGAAATTGGCCTGCACCCAGCTGGCGCGGCTGTCGGTGATGGCGAGCTTGAGGAGCCGCTTCTCCGCCTCGACGACGAACTTGTCTGCGTCTGCGGCCGTCGGCTGACTCCCGCCCGACCTTGCGGAACAACCAGCGAGAATGATAAGAGAAAAAACGACAAACAGCGCCTTGCGGCCCCGATCAGGATCGAAGATGAACATTCTCAGCCTCCAGTAATGGTTTTTTGCGCGTTATAGAGATAAAGGTAGCACACAGTCGCAAACGGTTGCCAGTTGCCAGTTGTCAGTTGTCAGTTGCCAGTTGTCAGTTGCCAGTTGCCAGTTGCCAGTTG
>JBDTUW010001001.1:0-1974 GCA_040007555.1 Acidobacteriota bacterium
GTTCCCTTCCCGGAAGACGACGTCCTATTTATTAACGCAAGCATTTACGAATGGGAGGTCGCCGACGAATTGTCGATCGCCGCTTATTATGTCGGAGACCACCGCCGCAGCTTCGATGTAGCCACGAAGCTTTTGGAGGTGCCGTCGCTTCCAGATGATGATCGCGAGCGGATCCTCGCCAATCGCGATTTCGCCGCGCATTTCGTCAGAGACGACTTCGTGTTCTATCCCGAGTCGATCATTGCCGAGTTGCGGGCTGCGTCGGAGCAACCGGACGATCGCCCGCAAATCACACTCACGGTGACGAGTTGCCGTCGCTACGATCTTTTCGAACGGACGATCAATTCCTTTCTCAACTGCTGTTCCGATCGAGAGCTGATTGGACGCTGGATCTGCATCGATACCGGCTCAAGCAGCCATGATCGCTCGATGATGAAGGAGAAATATCCATTCTTTGAGTTCGTTTTCAAGGGACCGGAGGACCGGACTCATGTCGGCAGCATGAACATTCTTCTCGACATGATATCTAGCCCCTACTGGCTGCATCTTGAGGACGACTGGCAATTCATTGTCACCGACAACTACATCACGAAGTCGCTTGGTATCCTCGAGGATGAACGAAACCTCGGACAGGTACTTTTCAATCGTAACTACGGAGAAACACTGGAATCTCGCACGATCCACGGCGGTCATGTGAAACGCACTGCGGAAACTGGAATCCGTTACCGCGTACACGAATACATTCCGACGGATAGTCCTGAGTATGAAGTTTACCTGCGCAGCCTTGCGCCGGATTCAACCTCAAATGCATGGTGGCCGCACTATTCACTGCGGCCCTCGCTACTTCGCATGTCGGCGATCCGCAAGGTCGGGGCCTACGATTCTGAAAGCGGCCATTTTGAGCTGGATTTCGCACATCGCTACACTGCACTCGGTTACTCTTCGGCCTTTCTGGACTCGATCAATGCTCTGCACATCGGCAGACTAACATCGGAGAGGGGGCACGCCGGGAAGCCAAACGCGTACGATCTAATGGGTGAACGCCAATTTGAGCGTGTCGCGAGTGGTCATCCGGCACGCGTAAAGCTGCTCGCAAACTGGACCTCGTCGGGGCATCTCTGCGACCTCTGGAACCGACAAGCCCATGGCAACCGGCGTTGGGCAGAGATCGAGATGACAGATGAGGACACCAACATCGACTATTGGGTGATCGTCAATTTCCCGCAGTTTTCCACCGAAGAGTTTCGGAAGGACCGCGCGGTCGTCTTTCAGATGGAGCCATGGGCAGGCGTCTCAACGTGGGGAGAATGGTCAGCGCCGGACCCCCGCGAGTTTCTCCAGGTCCGCGGTCACAATCGCTACCGAAACAACTCCGAGTGGCACCTCGATCTCAGCTATTCGCAACTCCTGCGCGACTCAATCGAAAAGACGCGGGAGCTCTCGTGTGTGACATCGGGCAAGACTCAGATGCCGGGGCAGCAGCTACGAATACTCTTCCTCAAGTATCTTGAAGAATGCCAAACGCCGATAGACATCTTCGGAGCGGATAATCTTCATAACTTCCGCAACTACCATGGCACCCTGCCCTCCCACAACAAGAGCGATGGGATTCTTCCCTATCGATATACCATCGCCATCGAGAATAGCGCCGAGGTCAACTACTTCACCGAAAAGATCATCGATGCCATCGTTGGTGAATGTCTTTGTTTCTATTGGGGCTGTCCTAACATCGAGGACTACATCGATCCTGCGGCGTTCATTCGGCTTCCCTTCCCCGACTTCGAGGAGAGTCGCCGCATCATCGCGCGCGCCATCGAGGGAGGCGAGCATGGGCGTCGACTGGAAGCCATTCGGCGTGAAAAGCGAAGGATTCTCGATCATTACCAATTTCTGCCGACAATGGCACGCATCATCCGTGGTCATCGGTTGGCAGAACGGCTGACGATCAAAGTGTTGAATCTCGATCGTCGACCT
>JBDTUW010001002.1:0-1973 GCA_040007555.1 Acidobacteriota bacterium
ATTGCTTTGACCTCCACAAACGACTGGCTTTGGCGTGTGAATCGTCAACGGGCGGAGGCGCGTTCCTTTACCGCCCGCGAGAATCAGTGCCTGCATGCAGGGGGTGTCTCTCCCTTCTCAAAGTGAATCTTCCACCGCGACCCGTGAGTGTAGCATCGCGACTCCGGCTTTGCCAAATTCTTGGATCTTGAGGGGTGCGCACCCCTGGAATGTGTCCTCAGGGCCCGGCTAAGATGATTTCCACCGAATTTTTGAGAAATTACCCCGTTTGCTCGTTACATCCGGCCACGTCCAGCCGATAATCCATCAGACGCGGTAAGCCCCACGCTCTGCCCAAAGTTCCGATTCTAGACAGAGCGCGGAGCGTCCCCGATGCCGGCGGAAAATGAACCAACGCGGTGGCTCCTCAAGCCACGCGCCCGTGTTCGCTTTGCAAGGATTCGCTCGTCGCCCGCGAGCCCTGGAATAGGTATATTCAGAGGTCGATATGACACCGCATCTCACCCGATCCGGCGGGAATTTCCTCACGCCGTTTTCGAAGCTCAAGGTTCCTCTTTTCCTTTTGACACTCGTCTTGTCCCTGGCTTCTCCTTCGGCGTGGCTGTCAACCGCATCGCTACAGGGCCGACCTCCCGGACAATCTGCAGTCCATCCAGACGGACAAAACGGGCAAAAGCGAGCGGGCCAGGCGCGCGGGGGGAGCAGCGGCCAGGTGGCGAGCGATCAGGCGGGTCTGACTTCCGCAGCTCCGACAGCCACCATCGCCGATCACAAGATGACTGGCGCAGAACCGGCCAGTAATTGCGCCTCACCTGTGGCGAAATCGTCCTTTGCTCCGACCGACGAGCGGGTCTACCAATGGATCCTCGTCAATGGCGCGACCGCTGGCGATGTCATCACGTGGGACTTCAGACAGCCCAACGGATCCACTTACTTTCAAACCAACCCCGTGACGGTCTCGCTCAACGGCAATGTCTGTTTCTGGGCCTTCATCAACATCGCGGGATTTGAGGCGGCCTCGCTTCCCGGTCTCTGGGAAGTGCGCTTCACGTATAACGGCGCACTCTTGGCGACCGACACCTTTACGATTCGCAGTGGCCCCGCGGTGCTGACGGATCATCGTGTTACCGGAACTGCTCCCCTCGATTGCACTCCCCCGCAGATAAAGACCACGTTCGCTCCAACAGATGCTCGCGTCTACCAGTGGACGCTTGTCTCTGGCGCGCTAGCAGGCGATCAGGTGCGCTGGGAATTCATCCAGCCGAACGGGTCGGTCTATCTCACAAGCGCTACCTTGAGCCTGAGCGGAGGCGGGAATCGCTGCTTCTGGGTAGGGATTGATATTGCCGGTACAGTAGCAGCTACATTGCCGGGGAATTGGCAGGTTCGGGTCATCTATAATGATCTGCCGCTGCTTCCTACCCCCGACACCTTCACAATTACACAACAGACCTGCCCCACTCTCGGGAACGTCAGCCCGACGAGTGGTGTCGTCGGCAGTTCGACGACGATCACCGGGACAAACTTCACCGGCGTAACCGCGGTGAGGTTTAACAACAACATCGCAGCCAATTTTTCCATCAACAATGCCTCGACGATCACCGCGACCGTACCGGCCGGCGCTGTGACTGGTCCGATCACCCTTGTCAAACCTGGCTGCGCGGATGTTCAGACTCCGGCCTTTACGGTGAAGCTGCAGCCGGTGATTGAAGTGACTCCGCCGACTTTGAGTTTCGGCAATGTGCGTACCGGGGAGCGCGCGACCACCCAGTTGAAGGTGCGTAACATTGGCAACGCCCCGCTTCTGATATCCTCGATCACCAGCAGCAATCCTCAATTCGCGATCAGCCTGGCCGTCCCAGCTTTTGGCCTGCAACCGGGGGGCAGCGTCGATCTCAAAGTCAACTTCGCGCCAGATTCCGGCGGCATAAAAAGTGGCACCCTCGCGATTAACAGCAATGACCCCGTTCGAC
>JBDTUW010001003.1:0-1973 GCA_040007555.1 Acidobacteriota bacterium
CTCTTCCTGGTCCATTCGTTCGAGGGCTTCGCCAATCTGCGTCAGGATGATCCGATCATTTGTCGACTGAGTGAACAGGAGTTCCTTGGTATAGGAATTCGAGGCCTTGTCAGCCGGGTCCTGCGTCGCTTCCGTATCGGCTTCGCGACCGTAGTCTTCGTTGCGCCCGACAACACCCAGCAGTGCATCGCGCTCCTGCACCAAACGCTCACGATAGCTCTTCAGCTTCTTCTTCTCCATCCGTTCTTCTCCTCACGCTGCCGCCGCGCCCGACGCGGCCTGAGCCCTCGAAATGATCAACGATGATAAGGCAAACCCGCAATCAACGTGAATGCCCGGTAAATCTGTTCCAGGAGCACAACTCGCGCCAGTTCGTGCGTCAGCGTCAAACGCGAAAGCGACAAGCGCGCGTGGGCCCGCTTCCTGACTTCATCACTAACCCCGGCAAACCCTCCGACTACTACACCCATCCTCTTGACGCCGGCCAGCTGTCGCATTTCGATCAGCCCTGCCAGCTCCTTCGACGTCATCTCCGTGCCTCCTTCATCAAGGAGCAGCACAAAGTCGTCCCGTTCGAGTGCGCCAACGATTCTTGAACCCTCGGCCGCAACCAGGCGCTTCTCATCGCCGCCAGTCTGATCCTTCAGTTCTGTGACTTCGCTGCTCGCGAAGTGCCCGATGCGTTCGAGGTAATCAGCTATCAGCGCCGCGCATCTTCGATCCTTCGTCTTTCCGATCCAGAGAAAATGCAGGCGCATCTGATCACACTTCCACTCGCTCCGCATCCCGCCACAGCCGCTCCAGATCATAGAATCGCCGTGACGTTTCCGTGAAGACGTGAACCACGAAGGTGCCGTAGTCTATCAGCACCCATTCGCCGTTCGAGTAGCCCTCCGTGTGCATCGGACGCATTCCGCGGGCTTTTAGTTGCTCGGTGACCGCGTCAGCGATCGCCTGGACCTGTCTGACTGAGCTGCCGGAGCAAATGACAAAGTAGTCGGTGAACGAGGTGATCTCAGCCACTCGCAGCACCAGGAGCTCTTTCGCCTTCTTGTCGTCGGCGGCCTGCGCGGCCGACTTGACGTCCTCAAAAATCCGCGCATCGACATCCAAAACTGCCGGAATAGCAGTATCTTCCATCGCCAAGTGATTATTCGTTACCTGATTGCTCATGCTTACCACTGTAAAGCCCGTACTTCTCGATATACCCGGCGACGCCCGGAGGTACGAGATTTTCGATCGGTTGTCCATTCGCCGCCGCCTGACGAATCTGCGTCGCGGAAACGTCTTCAGAGACCAGATCCGTTAAGAAGATTCGCGGCCCCGTCAGGTCAGATACCTCGGGTCGTCGATGTCCTCTGAGGTCTATCACCTTGTTCTTCTCGTCAGCCGTCAGGTGCTGCATCAAGTCTTTATCCCCCGCATTATCCCGATCTTTATCCCCGGGTGGCCTACTCCCTGCACGAGCCGCAACAATGATTCCGTACTCGCGGATGATCTGGCCGTAATCACGCCAGGTGTGCAGTTCCCCGAAAGAGTCATCACCCATGACAAAGAATAACTGCGCGTCCGGGTAGACCGCGCCAAACCGGCCCAGAGTTTCGATCGTATAGGGCCGCGCCGGCGCTTCAAGCTCAATCGCTGAGACGTGCAGTCGAGGCACCCTTTCCGTCGCCAGCACAATCATCGCATGCCGATGATATGCGGCACTGATCCGAATGCCCCTCTTATGAGGCGGAACGTGTGCCGGTACAAAGAACAGACGATCCATCTGGAAGGCATCGACCAGTGCCTCGGCAATCCGAAAGTGCCCGATGTGCAGCGGGTCGAAAGTTCCGCCGTAGACTCCTATACGCTCACCGGCCAATTCCCGTCCTCAAAGATCACTTTCCGAATGGTGCACTGAAGAAGAGATCCGTGGTCTCGCTATCGATCACGGCGTCATCCTCGACGGCGCGTTTCCTCAGGGCATC
>JBDTUW010001004.1:0-1972 GCA_040007555.1 Acidobacteriota bacterium
CGGTCAATCTGAGGCAGCATTCGTACCTAAGCGGCGATGTTCAGGACAGGCGTGTCAGCGTTGCTCTCAGTCAAATGGGTAAAGAGATCGTCCAGGACTTTGTTCGCCAGCAGATAGGTCTGCGCTCGCCACCAGTAGCTCATCTTCAGTTCCTGACAGGTGATACCGTCCGAACGCGAGCTGTTTGCCGTCAGGAGAGAGCGAGACAGGCTGTGAGACGTTCCCCAGAATCCTTTTTGACGCGCCGCCAAGGACGGGAACTTGATAGAGCGCGCCTTGCGGATTCTGCTCGTCCACTCTGGTGTAATAAACATAGCCGCCGTCGTGAGAAAATGTGCTTGCGTTCAACCCATAGGCCTCGGTCGCCGGCACGATCTGAACCCGGCTGCCCGTAGCCAGATGCTTCGTCCACAGACTGCGCTTTCCGCTTTCCTCCAGCGAGTATGCTATGTATTTCCCATCTGGCGAGACGGCAGCGCTCTCGACATTGCCTTCGCTAGTCACCCGAGTGATTCTCATGTTCTGAAAGTGCGCGATCGCGGGTTTCGCTTGCCAAGTGAAGCGGTAGACGGCATAAGCGAGAGCCGAGGCCGCGACGACGAGCGACGCCACCAGCACGAGAGTCCTGTGTCGTCTGATTTCATTGACGATGTATTTGGCGCTCGATGCACCTGTTGAGACCGACGCGGATGGAACGCTCGCCTCTGCGTCTCGAACGGACCCGGGTGCCTGCCGTTCTCCTTTTCCTTCGCTGCCCGCCGGAACCGTGATATCAACTTCGGCGCTGCCTGCCAGTTCGTGCCGCAATTCTTTCAGTTCGATAGCCACATCTTTGATGGTCTGGTACCGCTCGTCCGGATCTTTTGCCAGACAACGACGAACTATTCTCTGCAACTCGTCCGGGGAACTTGGATTAAAGTTACGGACAGGGGCCACGGGCTCGCGGATGATCTTATTGAGCGTATCTATCACGTCCCTGCCTTCAAACGCTCGATGCCGAGTTACAGCCTCAAACAGGATGCAGCCGAAAGAGAAGATGTCAGCGCGGTGATCGACCTGCGTATTGCCTTGCGCCTGCTCTGGCGACATGTAACCGGCAGTGCCGAGGATCGTGCCAGGGCTTGAGTGTAGTTGCAGGATTGCTGTGGCGACGTCACCAGACTCGTCGTTGCCAGCAGGCACACGGTCTTGAGGCTCGGTTAGTTTTGCCAGGCCGAAATCGAGGATCTTCGCGTGTCCATCGCGCGTGACCATGATGTTGTCAGGTTTCAGATCGCGATGCACGATGCCGGCAGCATGAGCCTTCGCCAGGCCCTCGGCCACGTGCTGCAAATACCGCAGGAGTCTTGGTAAATCTGTCTGCTCGCGGTGAATCTTCTCCCGCATTGTCTGGCCATCGATAAACTCCATCGCAATGAAGTTCGTGCCATTGGCTTCGTCGATCTCATAGATATGTGCGATGTTCGGATGATTGAGCGCTGCCGCAGCTTTTGCTTCCTGAACAAAGCGCCGCATACGGTCCTCGTTGGCGGCGGCATCACCAGGCAAAATCTTCAGCGCGACCTTGCGATCGAGTCTCATGTCCTCCGCCAGATACACCTCACCCATTCCGCCCGCGCCGAGCTTCGCTGTCACTCGGTAATGTGAGATTGTCTGCCCGATCATTTCTTCTGCTTGTCTTTGAACTCCTGGAAACCAACCGAAGTAGATGCAACTCTGGCCGGCCGTTTGGCCGCTTGCCGATGGCTGCAACTGTTGGCAAGTGATTATGAGGGCCAACCGGTAAAGCTCAAGTCAGCCGGCCTTGAGACCCCCTTTTCACACACTCGTGATTTCTTGATTGTCGCTTCGAACTGTCAATTCATCAACCCGAGGCGGCCGATACGGCCGATACGGCCTTGCGCGTGGCTTTGTGCGCGGCGTCGGCAAGCCGTCTGGCGGTCGGAAGGCAACCCTTGAAGTGGGTGGGGAG
>JBDTUW010001005.1:0-1971 GCA_040007555.1 Acidobacteriota bacterium
TACGATTTCTTCACCGCCTTTTTCTCGTTTGGGATGGATCGTGGATGGAAGCGACAACTGGTCAAAATGCTTGACCTCAAGGGCAACGAGAAGACTCTGGACCTCGCCTGCGGAACTGGTGATATCACCTTCGCACTCGGCGAACGATTGCCAAATGGCCACTCGAAGGGACTCGATATCACCCAGGAAATGATCGACATCGCCGAGAGCAAGCGCGTTGAAAGCAACGTTCAGAACGTGTCTTTCCAATGTGGCGACATCATGAACATGCCATTTCAGGATGGAGCGTTCGATCATGTCACGTGCGGTTATGCCCTCCGCAATGTTCCGGATGTCGAGTCGGCGCTTGTCGAGATCAAGCGCGTCCTCAAGCCGGGTGGACGGTTTTGTTCGCTGGATTTTGCTCACCCGGACAACGCGCTCTATCGATGGGCCTATCTCAAGTACCTGACTATAGTAGGTTCGGCGGCCGGGATCGCGATGCACGGAAATGCCGATATCTACCGGTACATCCCCGAGAGTCTCAAGCTCTATCCGGGCCAACGGCAGGTCGAGGCGATGATGAAGACTCTCGGCTTCACTGAGGTCGGCTACGACGAATTTGGTGGTGGCATCATGGCCATCAACTACGGCATCAGGTCCATTTGATCCTATGGCTGATCCTATGGCCGAGTGGAACGGGCTGAAGCAGGGCGGCGCGGTGAAGATGGCGGAATCGGCTCGGCGGACTCGGAGACTTCGGGTCGTAGCCAGATGCGAGTCTCGGATGGCGAGAGCATCTCATAGCCGATACCACGCCAGATGATCCGGCGAGACCATGCCGATGCAAGCAGGTTGCCCAGATAAAGAAGCGAGGAGAGCGGCGCGAGCGCTGGATACACCCACCGCTGGCTGAGTATCTGCCGCCGCTGTGTCTTCATCAGTCGAGCCGCAACAACCACCCGGACCCAGCTGCTGGCGGCACCAAGCACCAGTATTGCCGCAAGCAAGCCGGCAAGCAGCAGTGAACCCCGGCCGCGCAAACTGGATATAACCAACCAAGCCAGTCCGCCCCAGAGTGTGACATTGAAAAGCATCTGCGATACGAGAGCCACCCGCCAGACTCCGGGTGCGTAGACGCGTGTCACCTTCATTTGTCGGGTGGTAAACTCAATCAGCCCGGCAAAGCTGGCTTCCGAAGGTGTCGGCATAAGGGCCGCTGGAACAAACTTGATCCGCTGACCCGCTTCCTGCACGACAGAGGTCAGGACATAGTCATCGCTGAGCGCTTCATTCCAGCGCTCTCGAACGCCCAGGTTATCGAAGTTGTCGCGGCGGATCGCGGTCGCTCCACCCCACGCAAAGCTTGACCGCTCACCCAGCAGGGTCAGCGCGCTGGAATTCCACACCGAGAGCAATATCGACGAGAAGCGCCCCGCAAGCCCATTGACGCCTGACGCAGTTGATTGTTCCGGATGGGGCAAATGCCACCGAAACCCCGTTGTCGCGCCGACTCGCTTCTCGTCGAGCGGGGCGACGAGTTCTGCCAGCCAGGCACGAGAAGGTCGCGCGTCAGAATCGGCAAAAACAAGAATATCGGCGCGACGATCGACCGCGTTGAGCGTCTCGAGAGCGGCGATCAAATTGTGAATCTTCTGCCCGCGGTTCTCGGCTTGACCGGCGACAACGAGCCACGCTGATCGACGACTCTGCTTGACTATTCGAGAAAGGATTCGATAAGCGGGATCGTGCTTGCTTTCGGTGACGAGGATTACTTCATATTCGCGATAATCCTGCGCGCAGAATGCCTCGATGTTTTCTTCAAGCCCGGTTTCCAGGCCTTTGCAGGGGATGATGACCACGGCTTTTGGTTGATGGCGATGGTGTCTCAGCGGCTGAGCCTTGAGCGAGTATCTCGCGAACCGCAGCGCTGCGAAGAGCGCCCCCAGGCTCTGCATGACGAGTATCACTGCCAAAAATTGAAAGACACTA
>JBDTUW010001006.1:0-1967 GCA_040007555.1 Acidobacteriota bacterium
TAGGACAGGACGACCCAGACCGCTGCGGAGGACTTCCCGGACGCGTGCTCGATCGAAGTGTGCGACGCACGCGGCAAGGACCATTCAGGATTCGCTGCTCTGGAATGGCGCGAGTTGCTGCCGCGAGCGCCCCTACAGGGACATACGAGGCACCTGTTTGAAGAAGAGCTGGTGCATTCCGGCCCCGTAACACATGTCCGTTTGAATATTTACCCGGATGGCGGTATCAGCCGTCTGCGCGTATTTGGCAGAGTCTAGAGACGCTCAACTACCCGGGGCTCTCTTTGGTGTTTTTCACCTATGCCAGCGAGTCTCAAGGAACTCAACAGCGCCAGCCCGCAGGAGGCCTACGACGATCTTCTGGCTTGTTGCGGATCGTCGAGTTGGGCAGCGCGATTGCTGAACTCGCGGCCGTTCGTTGATCTGCGCTCACTCGAGGAAACCGCAGACCGTTTATCGCGGGAACTCACGGCGGACGACTGGCTCGAGGCGTTTGCGAGCCATCCCCGCATCGGCCAGCGAAAACCCGGGCAGTCCGAAAGTGACGGACGCGCATCGGCATGGTCGGCACAAGAGCAGGTGGGTACGCGCAATGTGCCGAATGAGACTCTGACTGCTCTCGCTGCGGCCAATCTCGCATACGAAGAGCGATTCGGCTATATCTTTATCGTTTGCGCCACGGGCCGAAGCACCGAGGAGATGTTAGCGATCTGCCATGAACGACTGAATAATGACGCTCAATCTGAGCTCCTGGTCGCCGCCGATGAGCTGCGCCAGATCGCCGGTATCAGATTGCGCAGACTGACTGGAGTTCTGGATTAGCATGAGTTCAATTACCACTCACGTTCTCGATGTAGCGCTTGGAAGGCCAGCACGCGCGGTACCAGTCACCCTCGAGTTCCGCCCGGTGGATGACGCTTCACCCAACGGCGGTCAATGGCGGCTGGTTGGCAGTGGTCTGACGGACGTTGACGGCAGGCAGCGGACTCTGGTGCCAGCCGATACTCAACTCGCGGCGGGCACTTATCGATTGACCTTCGATACAGACGCGTATTTCGCGGCCAGCAGCATCCAGGGCTTTTACCCTGCAGTGACCGTGGTGTTTTCGGTGTTGGATGTTTCGGCCCACTACCACGTCCCGCTGCTACTCAGTCCATTTGGTTACACAACTTATCGTGGGAGTTAAAAGATAAGATGAGCGATTCGACCGTAATTCTGGCTGAAAATGACTACGGTAAGTGCCGAGTGCGGATGGTCCGCGTCGGCCGGCATGGTGATCGTCATGAGCTTCAGGAGATCAACGTCCGGATAGCGTTTGAGGGAGATTTCGAGGCGGCGCACATTTCGGGCGATAACAGCAGCGTTCTTCCGACGGATACGATGAAGAATACCGTCTATGCGCTCGCCAAACAGACGCGTGATATCGAAGAAATCGAGGCCTTTGCACAACGCCTGGCGGCTCATTTCCTCGCAAATACTCCCGAGACCTCGCGCGTCCTGATCGAGATCGAAGAGGGCCAGTGGAATCGCCTCGAGGTGGGAGGCAAGCCGCACCGGCATTCCTTTGTCAAGGGCAGCGACGAGAAGCGCACAGTAACAGTCAATGCTACCCGAGCCAATGTGGTCATCTCATCCGGCGTTGAAGACCTGCTCGTTTTGAAGACAACCGGATCGAGCTTCGAGGCTTTCAAGAAGGATGAATTGACCACGCTCAAGGAGGCGGACGATCGTATTCTCGCGACATCAGTCAAAGCCCAATGGACCTATACCGAGCCGGGAGTCGCGTGTCGGGCTCTCTGGCGAGGGGTGAGGCAACTTCTTCTTGAGACTTTTGCCGAGCATGACAGCCAATCAGTCCAGCACACCGTTTACGCGATTGGCGAGTGCATCCTCAACAGCTTCGAGGAGGTAAGTGAGGTATCACTCTCGCTGCCAAACAAGCACTGCCTGCTTGTCGACCTCTCTCC
>JBDTUW010001007.1:0-1963 GCA_040007555.1 Acidobacteriota bacterium
ACAGATGACCGATGGACTCAACAAAATTTCAAATATCTTTGGCTAGATTTTAGATGTTGGAAAGCTGCCCCCCGCGCCTCTGCGTTAGGCGTGCCTCCGACACAGTCTCAACGCGGAGGCGCGGTGCGCTCTTAACAACTCGGGGGGAAGACGGGAATGGTCAGCCTGGCGCTGTCACTCAACGTCAGCTTGTGCAACGCCCTTCCACCGCTCATTGCAGCTGCACTAACGCGCACCTGCGGATGCGATACCAGCAACGCCCCGAGAATGGCTCCGTCCGAGGTCAGCCAGATTTTTGACCAGCCCGTGCGGCCTGCTGGAATCAACTCACTCAGCCGCGGACTGGTTCGTGGAAAGTTATCACCCAACTGCACGCGAAACTGACGTCGACTCGTGCTCAGCGCGTAGCTGAAGCTCTCCTCAGCATCATTGAAAACGAGCCCGCTTAACTGCCCGATCGTCGATGCTCCGGACAGCAAGTTCCCACCCAGCCGATTGACTACCAGGAGACTCACAAAACCGTCGGTTGCGCTTGGAATGCTGTCAATCGCCAGCATTCGGGCCGCGCCATCATACGACTGCCCATCGAACCGTAACTCGGCAGTCGCACTGTTTCCGGTACACTCCACGGGGTTGCCCGAGACGGCGCCAAAAGCTTCAGCCAGTAGTGTGCCAGCGTGGCCCGAGGCAAGTTTGACCAGCTCTTCTCCGAACAAATGGTTAAAGCCGATTGGACAACCCGTCAAGACGTCAACCGCAACGCCGACGACATAGCCCGCGGTGTTGGGGTCGATCTCGGAGGCAAGAAAGCTACGCGTCTGGCTTGGTGAGAGGCAGAGGAACGTATCAGCGATCGACGTCGAGTCATCGCTGACGAAGAAGAGATGGATGGCTGCACCCCTTGTAGGGTTGGCATTGGTCACATTGAAGGCGGTGTTTTCAGTTTCAGGAGCGGACGCATTGGAGGTAAAGAACGGGAAGATGAGGACCGATCCGGAACGGTCTCCGCCATGCTCGGCACTTGCCGGATACGGAATACCAGGACTGCCTGGCTGACAGTTTGCAACCAGGCAGCTAGTCGCGGCAGTGCTTGCCTCGTTAGAACCGTCGTCGTTGGAGTCGAAATGCACGGTCGAGGTAAGACACAGTCGATCGCCGGGCTGTGTTGATTCGACCGAGAGCTTTACTTGCCATGAGAGCGAGATGGTTTCACCGGCGGCAACGCTCCCGCTCCATTCGATTCGCGAGCTTGCGACCTCTGCGCACGACCCGGTGCCGGTCGCCCGGCAGCTCCCCGGCACAACCACTAGTCCTGGAGGCAATTCAACAACAAACTCCGGTCCCGGGTTATCCCTTTGGGTCCGATTGCCCGTATTGGACATCTGCGCCTCGACGGTAAATGGCAAACACGGCTCCGATTCGGTGACAGTCACTTTCAGGTCGTCAGGTCTGAATCTTGGTCCGCCTGCGCTTACACACGGCCCCAACGGAGAGTTGGAGTTTCGAGGACTGGCCGATGCGGCGGAGAAGTCGGCGGCATTCTGATCCGTATCCTGACAGCCGTTGCCGGCACGGCGGATCGCGTTTATATTGCTCGGTGCCGGCGTCGGTCCGGAACCCTCAAAACAATTGGCGCTTGTGCCATATCCGACCATGTCTACGATCGCGTTGCTCGCAGGGCAACCTCCGGCGAGCGGTGTCACAGAGTTCGTGAGCGCTACCTTGCCGGCAGTTGCCGCCATAGCGATCGAACCGCTCACATCCGGAGTCGGAATCGGCGCGCCATTCGCTCCTCCTGATGCGAGCTGGATGAGTAAGTATTGACCGGGTGCGATCGCTCCAGTGAGGTCGGTTTTCGTCCAGGTTGTGCCGGCGGCGGAGGTATATTGCAAGGCCCAGCCGCCGAGAGCGCGTGGAGTTGTGCCCCTGTTGAAGAGCTCGATAAAGTCGTTACGAAAGGCAG
>JBDTUW010001008.1:0-1960 GCA_040007555.1 Acidobacteriota bacterium
TTTGTGGACGCAATTCCGGCCGATCCAATTTGCCGATTTTCTGAAATCGCCTGATATCGAATAGCTTATTCTAACCGCCTCCACCTCCGATGACACCTTCCGCGCCGCAACTCCTTGATTACGGCTATATTTGAAGCAGAGAATCGTCACCGACCCATCGCTTCTGCTGCCCGGCATACGCGTTGCATCCTTGCTTTGGAAAAAAGGCGGAGGTTACGACATGCCCGTGATCAGCGACCACCAACAGAAGCGAGACGAAAGAATCTTGGCGGGGATCCTGATTGTGCTCAATCTTGCGCTACTCGCAGCGCTCTTCACCGTGAGCTACATTCAGAGCTAAGATGATCGTCTATGGCGGTCATCCTTTCCTTGAGCGATTTGCAATCCGAACGTCAGCGATTGCGCTCTAACGGGCGCCGGGTGGTATTCACCAATGGCTGCTTCGATCTTCTTCATCCCGGGCACGTCCGGTATCTCGCGCAGGCGAGAAGCCTTGGAGACGTGTTAATTGTCGGCCTCAACAGCGACCGGGCGGTGCGCGAACTAAAGGGAAGCGCGCGTCCGGTACTCACTGAGGGAGAGCGCAGTGAAGTGATGGCGGCGCTGTCATCGGTTGATTACGTCATCGTCTTTGACGATGTCTCACCGCGCGACCTGATCGCCGCTTTACTCCCTGATATTCTTGTGAAGGGAGCGGATTGGGGGATTGGCGAGATTATCGGTCGGGATGAGGTTGAGGCTGCGGGTGGCGAGGTGCGCACACTGCCGTTCGTCGAAGGCCTTTCCACGACCGAGATAATTGAGCGAATTCGCAGAGTGGATTCGAAATCGGACTGAACCGCTGCGGTGAGACGGATCAGGTTCGAGACTTATCTCTGCGGCAAGGGTTCGACGTGAATGGTGACGATAACGCGGCCAAGCGCGTCGCCAAGACGGTGCTCAACTTCCTCGGTGATTGCATGAGCTGCGATATGATCCTGCTCAGAACCGGGTTCAAGGTGCATATGCATCTCGATAAACATCTCGCCATCGCGACCCCGCGACCTGACATCGTGAACTGAATGAACTCCCGGCACACTTTCTGAAATGGCTGCGATGCGCTCAGCCGCGACTGGCGCCGCATCGACCAGTACCGGCACGGTCGACCGAAATATCTTGTATCCATTCCAGGCAATGACCACGGCAACTCCAAGCGAGGCGACGGGGTCTACCCAATAGTAGCCGGCTTTCATCAGTGCCAGGCCCGCGACGATTGAGCAACTGACAATCACATCGCTCCGCGTGTGAATGGCATCGGCAATCAGGAACTCGCTTTTCAATCGCTTGCCTTCGCGATGCTCGTAGACGGTGACGACCAGATTTGCAACTATCGTTACCAGCATCACGATGACGGTAAGGCGGGTGATTTCTGGCCGATGGGTCTCTCCACTGAAAAGTCGGTGAAATGCACTGATTCCAATCTGGTAGCAGGTGACGAACAGAAAGCCAGCGATGGCAAAGGCGGCGAGGGTCTCGAACTTTGCGTGTCCATACGGGTGTTCATCGTCAGGCTCCGCCTGCGCGAAGCGTACGATCACCAGGCCAACGACATTGTTCAGCGAATCTACCGATGAGTGCACCGCGTCGCTGATGACGCTCAAGCTCCCTGCCATTATCCCGGCGGTCAGCTTGCCGGCCACGACGAGCAGGTTAAGCACCAACGTCAGGAGCAGTACGCGCTGGACGCCTTGTTGATACTCGATGCGATCGACTGTCTGGGTTCGTGCTGCCATCGCGAATATGATTGCGTAGCAGGGCGGCTAAGTAAAGTTAGAAGAAATCAGTTGCAAGTTGTCAGTTGCCAGTTGTCAGTTGCCAGTTGCCAGTTGCCAGTTGCCAGTTGTCAGTTGCCAGTTGCCAGTTGCCAGTTGTCAGTTGTCAGTTGTCAGTTGTCAGTTGCCAGTTGTCAGTTGTCAGTTGT
>JBDTUW010001009.1:0-1958 GCA_040007555.1 Acidobacteriota bacterium
CAAATGCGATACTTGGGCTCGCTCAAGCTCCGCCTTGTTCCTGATGTTCCGTTAGACGCCTCCCGATAATATTGCCGACTTCGGCTATTTCTCAGCCGAAGCAATAGCCGGTTTAAGTTTGATAGAGACCGCCTGCAGTATCTGCTTGGTTTCATCGTCCTGAACGAACGCGACCACGGTCAGAGCGCTGGGGTCTATTTCGTGCTTTTTCTGAGCGAAGGCAAACTTGTCGTCCTTGCGCTGAGCTTCGAAGTCATCAAGATGCGCCTTCAACTCCTGGGTGATCTTGTTGAGGTCGAACGTCCATTCGATCGAGTTCGCTTTGCTCGCATCGACAACGAAACCTCCCGCATCGGGCCCGGCCATACTACGCACCACCATCGGGTGGAATCGGATTCCGTTCTCACCGCTAAAGCGGAGTACGTCCTCGGCCAGAGCGATCTGGAGTTTGATCTTTGAGCCGCCCTTTATCTGATCAGCGGTTGCCTTCACTTTGACCGCACCAGTGTCGGCGACGGCGTCCAGAACGATGCGCGCATCCGGGGCTACCGTCAGCCGCTTCTCAAGCGTTGGCGCGACTCGATTATAGAAATCCCTGGTCATCTCACGGCTGCCCCCACCGCTGTTCTTCTCACCATCAATCGCGTAACTCGGAACTCCCGAGACTGCATAATACTTGCCGCGCGCCTGACTAGATGGGTTTGTCATCGGGTCCGGGAGCGGAATATGCAGATGGTACATGAGGACGGCAAGGTCCTTCCGAGGATAGCGCTCCATGTAGGCATCAAAGGCCAGGTCGGCGGCGACGCAGGGCGGGCATCCGGAACCGGTGAATATCTCCGCGAGCACTATCCGTTCTGTGCGCGTTGCCGGGGCGGTGTAGTGCTCGACCTTGACCGGGGTTGGGAAATCCTTTCGATAACGCAGATCGAGCAGCTCCTCGATCCCGTTGAGTGTTCCATTGTGAGACTTGCGATAGACGGCGTAGAACTTCTCGCGGGGTTCAGGTTTCATCCGGCCCGTGAGCGAGGCTGACGCATAGTATCCCAGTGCGGCAGCATCATCGTTCTTCTTCTCGTAGAGTTCAGCCAGGCCGAGCGTTGCCTCCATCAGTTGCGGACTCGCTGAGATCGCATCCCTCAGATACTTGTCAGCTTCTTTGGTTTTTCCGCGTTTGAGGTAGAGGCGACCGAGACTGGCCAGATAAGGCGCACGCGCCTGACGCAATCTTTTCGCCTGATCCTCTTCCACCCAAGTCAGGCCCTCGCGCGCCATTTCCTCCGCTCGGTCGAGCAGGATGCCACCTTCGACGAGGGTCGACACGACAAAGTTATAGACCGAACCCTTGAGCGGATCCTGTGCCGTAGCGATAGTCTTCTTCGCGTGCGCGAGAATCCGGTCCTGCTGGTCCGGCCAGGCCTTGACCATTGTCGTCAAGACTATCTGGTTGGCCTGGCTGATGGCGAAACTATCGGGAAAGTCCGTAACGAACTTCTCAAACGCCTCGATCTTCTTTTCGGGTTCGGCAATCTTGTTGGCATCGTTGAAGGCCTTGCGATCGGCGGGTATCGCGGGCGTCCCTGCCGGGCGCGGCGCCGGCGTGCTTTGCGCGAGTACCGACGTGACACACGATATGACCAGACCGATTGCTACAGCAGCGAAGGTGGCTTTTCTGTCCATGACGCGACGATCCTTTCCGACATTGTTCGTGGGTCCGACATTGTTCGCGGGGTCCATTTGAAACGCACCGATGGAATGGCGTTCGCTCCGGATAGACATAATACCGGAGAAGGCTTCAGAAACGCACGCAGAACGAACAAAAGGCGGGGAAAAGCGGAGCCTCCGCCGGAGTGCACTTTCGCGACTTCACAACCAGCGCCTGCCGCGAAAATACTTGGTTCGTCGCCCTGTCCTTAAGGCCGAATGACAAAGTCCATCCATTGTCCAACGCGCGCCGG
>JBDTUW010001010.1:0-1957 GCA_040007555.1 Acidobacteriota bacterium
TTTCTCGCCGTCATGCGCTCTCGGCTCGGCCAGGCTGTCGACCGAGATCCACGGCCCATGACCGTTCGCTTCGGCGTCCCGCTCCAGCTTGGCGAGCCGCAGAACCATCTCCGATGCCTCCGCCGGGAGATCAACATCCATCGCGTCAATGGCTGACTTGATGGGCGAAAATTAGAATTCCCGGTCGCATTGAATCACTGAAAATCTTACTTTGAACGGTTGGCTGGATCATCCACTATTTTCCCACTTGTAAGGACATGCAAGTGGAGGCAAAGGATGGACAAGCCGATGAGTCTTAGATCACGTCACGAACTGCTTTGTAGTGTTGGTCCTCGCTATCGGGTCGCGAGACGCAAGGACAAGGAACTGATCCTCGACGAGTTCATCGCCGTCACCGGATATCATCGGAAGTATGCGATTTCCCTGCTGAGAGAGACGACCGAGCCTCTACCGGCTGCCGATAAGAAACCGCCTCGCCGCCGGCGAGATTATACAGACGCAGTTAGAGAGGCGCTAATTGTAATCTGGCAGGCTGCTAATCGGCTCTGCTCCAAACGTCTCGCGCCATTTCTGCCGGAGTTCATCTCAGTTTTAGAGAAGCACGGCCACCTTTGTTTGGCTGATGAGGTTAGAGAGAAACTCCGACGGATCAGCTCTGCGACAGTGGATCGCCTGCTTTATGAGGTTCGCCATTCTGGCCGCCGCGGTGTGGGGACGACCCGCTCCGGCACCCTACTCAAACATCAGATTCCAATCCGTACTTTCGCTGACTGGGATGATCTTAAGTGCGGCTTCCTGGAAGTCGACCTCGTAGCACATTGCGGCACGTCGACCGGCGGCGCGTATCTCTCGACCATGACCTTAACAGACGTCGCTACCAGTTGGACTGAATGCCTGGCTCTGCTCAGCCATCATCAGGAAGAGGTTGTGCGTGGATTGAGGGAAGTGCAAGAACTACTGCCATTCCCACTACTTGGACTGGATACGGATAACGGCACCGAGTTCATCAACAGTGAACTACTTCGTTTCTGCCACGAAGAAGAGCTAACCTTCACCCGTTCGCGCCCATATAAAAAGAATGATCAGTGTCACGTCGAACAAAAGAATGGGTCGGTGGTGCGGCGGATGGTCGGGTACGATCGCTATGAAGGAAGCGCAGCTTGTAGGCAGTTGGCGTCCCTCTATGGGGTCCTGCGTCTATATGTGAACTTCTTCCAGCCTTCACTGAAGTTGGTCTCCAAACAGAGAGTGGGCGCGAAGGTGATCAAGAAATACGATCAGGCACAGACCCCTTACCAGCGAATCTTGACGTCAGTAGACATCGCGGCAGAATTCAAGACGAGGCTCCGGATGCAGTATCAACAGCTCGATCCGGTCCTCTTGCTCAGGGACATTGAAGGTTACCAGGATTCGCTCTGGCAGTACGCATGGCGTCCTGCCGAGTCAGTGACCGACCTCCAGAATGACGGCGTTGTCATGGCGCCAACTGTCCCTCGTCGCGATCGAAAGCCAGCGCCCCCGAAGGAGGACTCACCGGAGGAGGTAAAGAAACGCTATTGGCATAGCAGTGGCAAACCGACGAAATACCATCTGGTGAAACATATCTGGCGGACTCGGCCTGATCCCTTCGTGCTTGTATGGGATCAGGTGGAGGCGCGCTTGGACCAGGATGCGAACCAATGCACCAAGCAGATATTTCTCGACCTTCAGCGCGACTATCCTGGGCAGTTCAAGGATGTCCAACTCAGAACGCTCCAGCGTCGGGTGAAGGAGTGGAGAGCTAAAAGGGCACTTCCTTGTGAAGTCATTATTCATCCGGCCATCAAGGGGTTGGGAGAGCGCCCATCTCAACTAGGCGATGCAGCTCTTTGGGATCTGACGATCGGTGCGCAAGATGGAGGGCAGGTCTCATCCCCCTGAGTAGCTCCGATATCCCGGAGCTGACGTTGTGGAGGGT
>JBDTUW010001011.1:0-1948 GCA_040007555.1 Acidobacteriota bacterium
GAATATCGATCTGAGCATCGCCAAGAGTCTGTCCTTCACAGAGCGAGTGCGCATGCAAATACGCGTCGACATGTTCAACGCTTTCAATCACACAAATTTTTCCGCCGTCAACACGAACATCACTGCAGCGGCCTTTGGTCGCTTCACAGCAACGCTGGGCGCCCGCACCATGCAATTGAACGGGCGGCTCACATTTTGATATAAGTGCTGCGGATGAAATCCAAAGAGCCAGGAGAATGCTGTTCGGTCACATCTCCAGGCTCTTGGTTTGATCAGCCGCGTTGCTTTTGATCGGCCGCCGGGTAACTTATTCCGCTTCATCAGCCGAGACTCACATCAGCTGATGCAGAGAACAGCCGGGCAGTGCGTCCTTCCGGTTCTTTAGCGGGCAATTCCTCACGCGTTCGCGATAACCCATGCAATCAGCACGTACTCTCGATTTTGTGGTGGTCGCCGTTTACTTCCTCGCCGTCACATCGATTGGCCTCTGGGCCGCGCGCCGCAAGAAGAAGACGACAGAGGATTACTTTCTTGCAAATCGCCGCATGCCAGGCTGGGTGGTGGGATTTGCGGTAGTCGGTACGGTCATCAGCAGCGTCAGCTTTGTGGCACTCCCGGGAGCAGCATTCGCTCGCAACTGGTGGCTGGTTGTCCCAAACCTGATGGTTCCCTTCGTCCTGATCTTTGTGGTTATCTTCGTCGTCCCCTTTTACAGGCGCGTCGTGGGGATGAGCAGTTACGAGTATCTGGAGAAGCGGTTTGGCTACTTCGCGAGATTGTATGGTTCGACCGGGTTCCTGCTGCTCCGGACAGTCGACCTCGGCTTCACGCTCCTGCTGACCGCTATCGCAGTTGAGGTCGTGACCGGTTGGGATATCCGCGCCGTCATCATTTGTGTCGGTCTCTTCGCGGTTCTCTATACCCTTGTGGGCGGTCTCGAGGCCGTCGTCTACACCGACATCCTGCAGGGATTTGTGTTGACGGCTGGAGCGCTCTCCGTGGCGTTGATTATTCTATTTCGGCCCGCGGGTGGGCCATCGGCGGTGATCTCAACCGCATATGCAGGCGGTAAGTTCGCTTTGGGGGATTATTCATTCGGTTGGAGCACCCTCTGGGGCGCGCAACCCACTTTCTGGATCCTCGCTCTCTCCGGGATACTCCATTTTGGCCGTTCATATATGACCGAGCCGAACATGGTGCAGCGCTACCTCATGGCTCGATCGGATGGAGAGGCGCAGCGCGGCGTCATGGCTGGTGCCCTCTCGTGCCTGCCTATCTGGCTGACCTTCGCCTTCATCGGCTCGTGTTTATGGGCGTTTTATCAGCTGACGTCGGAGAGCATTCCACCCGAGATATTGCAGAAGCCGGACAACATTCTGCCGTATTTCATTTCGACGCAGCTGCCCGTCGGTCTCGTCGGTCTGATACTGGCGGCGATCCTCTCGGCCTGCAATTCCTCGGTCAGCTCGGATCTGAACAGTGTCGGAACGGTTGTCACGCAGGACTATTACATTCGAGCTAGACCGAATTCACCCGAAAAGAACCGGTTGCTCTTCGGCCGTTGCGCCGTCACCGTGACTGGCGTGATGTGTATCGTGATTGCCTTGATATTGATCTCTGCGCGCGCGAAGGCTCTGATCGAACTCATCGTCACACTGGGCATGATCTTCTCAGGTGGAATGCTGGGTCTTTTCGCACTGGGCTTCTTCAGCACGCGGGCAACAAGACGTGGGGCGTATATCGGAACCGTAATTTGTCTGGCGTTTATCCTCTGGGCGACAATCACTGGTCCGCTCGGGATCAACCTGGGCCTGAATTTCACTATGCACCCGATCATGATCGGTGTGGTCAGCCATTTCATTCTATTTATCAGCGGCTATCTGGCCAGCGTGCTGCTTGGAGGGTCCCAATCGAACCTGTCAGGCCTGACGATCTGGACCGGGAAGGT
>JBDTUW010001012.1:0-1936 GCA_040007555.1 Acidobacteriota bacterium
TGCAGTTATTGGGTTGGCCTTCACGACCTACCTGCTCTCTGCGCAGGATCTTTCGAAGTACCGTGGTTTTCATCTCACGTCAACCCTGCCTGTCGTCGCGAAGCAATTGCAGATGAAGGCCACGGACGCGAAGACAATCCACAAACGCCCGGCAACCATCCAGGAATTGGAGTGGCAGTCTCCGTACCTTGATCCCAAACAGCCGGCAGACTCGGTGCGAAACGTACTCTTCAGGTTTTACAATGGCGAGCTGTTTCGCATGGTGGTTAGCTATGACCGTGAGCGCACTGAGGGCCTGACGGTAGCGGATTTAATCGAGGCTCTCTCCGTGAAATATGGAGATGCTACCCGTCCAGTCGGTGATGTGACTCTGTCCTCGACCGGGTGAACGCCCTGGCGGTCGCTGCTGTCGTGGAAGCCACGCGTTTAGACAAACTGGAAGCTCCGCAGCGAGAGAGCGCACGACAAGCCATCAAGGATGCGGCCGAGCTCGCAGCACGAGCCAGGGCCCGGCAGGTAAACAAGGGAGCCTTTCGCCCTTAGGTCGAATTCGAATGCCCCCTTTGAAGTGCGCATTGATCAGGAACTGGCACAAAGGCAGCACCATACAGCCAACGGCACGGGGTAGATCAGCCATGCCGACCTCAGGGGAGAGAGCCACGCTCTCTCCCCTCTGGACATTTGCGATTCATTGCTGCCGAATGGGGGCGCTTCCGGGGACATCGCCCCGTGAACTATCTGACGGTGACGGGAAGTGCGCCCGACAACACCGCTCACGGGGCTCTCTCGCACTCTTGATCACCGGCGGGAAGTTGAATTTGGAATGGTTGTGCGTCTCACCAGGAAGACTGGTGGTTTGTCACAGCTTGATAAAAAAAAGGAAGTAGCAAGATGGCTAAGCAGATCGTTTACGGAACAGAATCACGGGCCGCAATCCTACGCGGCGTCAACCTACTGGCGGATACGGTCAGTATCACGCTTGGCCCGCGCGGGCGCAATGTCGTCATCGACAAGAAATTCGGTTCGCCGGCCATTACCAAGGATGGAGTGACTGTCGCCCAGGAGATTGCGCTCAAGGACCCGCTGGAGAATCTGGGCGCGCAAATGGTGCGAGAGGTTGCCTCGAAGACTTCCGAGGTGGCAGGAGACGGGACCACGACCGCCACCGTCCTCGCGCAGGCGATCTTCCGTGAAGGCGTCAAAACAGTAACCGCCGGCGTCAACCCAATGGCCCTCCGACGCGGCATCGACAAGGCCGTCGAGCGTGCCTTGAAAGAGATCAAGCGCCTTGCCAAGCCTGTGGCAGGTGACGCCATCGCACAGGTTGGTACGATCTCGGCAAATGGCGATGCCAACATCGGCAGGATTATCGCTGAAGCGATGGCCAAAGTGGGCAAGGATGGAGTGATCACCGTCGAAGAAGCGCAGACGATGGAGACCTCGCTCGAGTTCGTCGAAGGGATGCAGTTCGACCGGGGGTACTTGTCACCTTACTTCGTCACCGATACGGCGCGCATGGAAGTGGTGCTAGCGGATGCGCTGATTCTCCTGCACGAAAAGAAGATCAACTCCATGAATGAAATCCTGCCACTGTTGCAGAAAGTGGCGGAGAAGCGGCAGCCGCTGCTGATCATCGCTGAAGACATTGACGGTGACGCGCTGGCGACTCTGGTCGTCAACAAACTACGCGGTGCCCTGATCGTTGCCGCGGTCAAAGCTCCTGGGTTTGGTGACCGCCGCAAGGAGATGCTTGAAGACATCGCAATTCTGACGGGTGGGCAGGTAATTAGCGAAGACCTCGGTCTTCAGCTCCAGAAGATTGAACTGGAGCAGTTGGGACGTGCCAAGAAGGTGGTGATCGACAAGGACAAGACGGTCATCATCGAAGGTCTCGGTGAGCCAGTGGACATCGCCAGCCGCATCAAAACCCTGCGCT
>JBDTUW010001013.1:0-1932 GCA_040007555.1 Acidobacteriota bacterium
GCCTATCTGAAGTCCAAAGCTGCCGCCTCCCATATTGAGGAAAGCGGGCCCACTCCACCCCTGACGCGTTCGGCAGCTTGCCAGTCCGCGTCCGCCGCGACCGCCAATAATGAATCCCGCCTTGATGACTTGAGGGAACACGGCGATACATTCGGCGCGTGCGAGAATGTCCTTCGGGATCGCCTTATCGGGAGCGCCCATAATCTCGCGAAAGACTCGAGCTGCCTTCTGTGATTGCGAGGTGGCATCTCTCATGCCCTTGCTCGGACCCTTACTCTGGGCCGACGTTGTCCCGCAAACACCCAATAACAGTAATGAGAGCGTCATCATCAGACAAGGCGTGCGTTTCATTGCTACTCCTGTTTTTCCCGGACAATTCAATACGATTCCAACTGTAGCGTTTATCATCGCAGATTCCGAGAGGTGTCACAAACATTCCATGAGGAGCAGTTTGCTCCGAGCCAGGCGAAATACGTACTTCGAAAGGGATGTCGAAGTGAATTGAAAAGCACTTGTGCGGGGCGTCTTGCTCGGCGTGGTAAAGAGAAAGGGAGGAGCACAATGCCGCTAGCAAAATGCCGCTGTGCTGGCGACGGGAATCACACTGACCAGAACCCGACCCGACCCTGTGCCTCCCTTGCCATTGCGGACGTGGAGCGTCATGCGGGCGCTGTCGAGGTGGCGAACCTGAAGACGAGTGCCCTCCTGAACGTCGCAGGCCGCTGGAGTAGATCGTCGTCAGGCAGACTCGATACCTCGGTAGCCTGACGCATCCGAGATCCTTTGTACCTCTTCGATACTGAGAATGACGGGTAGCTTGTGCGCGCGCGACGGTCGCGCCAGATTGAATGTGGTCCAATTTCTTTCCAGCGTTCGCTCAAAGAAGAACTTGATCCCACAAAGGGCGATGATCGATGCTGCTGGCGAGTACTTTCTGACGTTCTTGAGATAGAGAAAATACTGGCGGAGTTCTTCCTCGGTGATGTGGTCAGGCGGCTTGTGATAATGTTGGCTATACCTCCTAATGAAGGTCAAAAATCCATCGGGAAGTATAGGTAGGTTGGACTCGCGATTGAGAATGATCGAGTTTAGCGGTAGGCGATAGCTCTGCGCGGAGCGCGGGCACGGAGGTTCTCCTGTAAGGGGGCCGCGCGCCCGCTAATGCCGGGCGTTAGGCAGTTACCTTTGTGAGAGACCCATGAATGCATCACTTCCAACTGGCACAGAGATTGCGCGACCTTTCCTGCCGGCAAAAGACTTCGACCTGTCCAAGCGCTTTTATGAAGCGCTTGGCTTCACAAAGGTGTTGGATAGTGATGTGGCCATCTTCCGGATGGGAGCAAGCGGCTTCATTCTCCAGAAGTATTTCCAGAAAGAATGGGCAGAGAACTTCATGATGCAGCTCATGGTGGACGATCTCGATGCGTGGTGGGCGCATGTTGCGTCGCTGGATCTGCCAAAAAGATTCGGCGTGCCCGAACCTAAACCACCCGCGATCCAGCCCTGGGGTTTGCGCATCGCCTACGTAATCGACCCCTCCGGGGTGCTTTGGCACGTTGCGCAGCGCCGACCGGGCACCATGCATGACGAATAATGGATCAGTGGCACCGCCTAACACATGCGATGCTGCGAACGGCGGCATCGCGTCGCGGTTGCACTCCCCTCGCCTCGTGGCCGCCGTCGCTGAGCTTGGGTCGTTACGCCACTTCGAGCATGAAATAGAAATGCCTAGCCTGTGTTGTGGAGGAGAACTGTCGCTCAAAGAGGTCTATTCCTACACTGGCGACCGCATCGTTGTTCTCGAGCCGATTGAGCCACTGTTGACGATCGATTGTGAGGGGCTTTAGATTGGCGCGCGGCGATCATGTGTCACGCCGCTGGCACAAGCTCGATCCTGATCTGTGGATTAGGGAGGATTGCTGGTTGTCATTG
>JBDTUW010001014.1:0-1926 GCA_040007555.1 Acidobacteriota bacterium
CGGACGCGATGTCATTCCGCGCGTACGGGAGTTGGGGCTGTCGCGGAAGAGAACGAAGAAGAAGACTCACGCGAAGCCGCGAAGGTGCGAAAGACGCGAAGAGGAAAAAGGCTGATCTGCTCCCCGTTCCAGCTTCGCGTCTTTCGCGGCTTCGCGTGAGTCTTATGCAGGATGGAGAAGGTGCTGAAATCTTTGACAGACTTAGCGTTGACGATGAAGCGCGACTGGGATTCGCGCGCCAGTGAGAATGCCCGTTGGTACATCAACACCCTCAGCCACCAGCAAACCGACGAAGAATTCGATCTTTCAGGCCGCCGCGAATTTGAAGGTACCCTCATCCCCGATCTCGCCATCCTCACCGACAGACGAGCACCATCGAAGCTTCGATTTCTTGAGATCGGCTGCGGGATCGGCCGAATGACCCGCTTTATCGCAGCCATCTTCGGTGAAGTTGTCGCCGTAGATGTCTCGGCCGAGATGATCCGACAGGCAAAGAACCGTCTCGCCGGCGATGCGAACGTCATCTGCCAGGAAACAAACGGCGTCGACTTCAATCAATTCGCTGACGAGTCATTCGATCTCGTCTTTGCCGCATACGTGTTTCAGCACGTGCCGAGCGCCGCGGTGATTGAGTCAAACATTCGCGAGGCATATCGCCTTCTTAAGCCCCAGGGAGTCTTCAAGTTCGTCACCAACGCGGTCCATTCCGAGCATTTTCCCGAGACATCGAGAGACACCTGGGCAGGCGCGTCTTTTCCCGGAAGCGAAGTGCGCTCGCTCGCCGGGGATATGGGTGCGCAGCTCCTGGGGGTTCACGGTGATGGGACTCAGTATTGCTGGTCAGTAATCCGGAAACGCCCCGGTACGCCGCGGGGACAGGCGCGAAATCCCGAGATCGTCTTTGTCGGACGTGCTGAAGACATGATGTCGACGGATCTCGCACCGCGCCTTGGCGATGCTTTTGTGGGCCTGATCGTGAAGGGTGTCGATTACGAGTCGGTGGATATCAACAGCGTCACCGTGGAATTTCGCGGCAGTACCCTCGCGCCCTTTTATTGCGGACCAACCGCGGTTCCACCACTCACGGTGATCAACCAGGAGGCTCTTGAGTTCGATCGCTATCGTATCCAGGTGAGTGTTCGCATTCCTGCCGATGAACCTGCAGGTGAGGCCGAATTGCGGGTTCGATTCTCCGGAGCTGTCGTCTCAGATGCAGTAAAGATCGTTCTTCCTGAGGTTCAGACAGCGGCACCGGTGATAGATCTCGTCATCAACACAGTGGACAAGGGGATCGACGTTTGCGCCACCGGCCCGAAGTCCCAGTTCAAGGTTCTCTTTCACGTAGACGAGAGAACTGACGTGAATGCCGTTGAAGTTCTCGTGGATGAGTTGAGGGTCGAGATTACGCCCGAGGGCATCGGATTTCTTCCAGCGAATGGACTTTGGCAGGTAACCGCGCAACTGCCCGACGGAACCGCACCTCGCGACGTGGCCGTCAGAGTTGCAGTTGAAGGCAGGGTCTCAGAGCCATTTTCAGTCAGCCTCAAGTGATGAGGACATGACGCGAAGTGCGGTCTCAGTAACTCTGCGTCATCCTCCGCGAGTGTTTGAGTGCATCGTCGATCTTTCGCATCGACCGGACGAAGGTGACGAGTTCGTGGTCGTCGATCGGAACGCCCACCAGCGCACTTTCACATTCCTTCATCAACAAATTTACTTCACTTACCGAAACGCCAAGTGATCCAGGCTTGCCGGCCTCGAGGCGCACGAGCGCGCCAGCCACCTCCTGTCTTTCAGCACGAACGGGAACTCCAAGCCTGCGGCAGAGCCTGGTGCGAAACGGTGGATAAACGTTCTCAAGCGCCAGGTCTCGCGCAGAGGCGAGCTTTTGCAGATTCGCCATCGATCCGACAAATTCCAGCGGTG
>JBDTUW010001015.1:0-1926 GCA_040007555.1 Acidobacteriota bacterium
GGCGCGTCAACGAAGTCTAAACAACTGTCCCCATGCCAACTGACTTTCTACCGCGTCGAGAATGCCATTCTTCGCGCGCCAAGCATGTTACGCTATTCTGGATGAAGGATGACACAACAGAGGTCCTGTCGATCGAGGGACGTGACGTCTCGGTGACCCACCCCGATAAGCCGTATTTTTACAGCCAGGCGAAGCTCTCGAAACTCGATATCGTCCACTACTATCTGTCGCTCGCGCCGGGCGCTCTTGCTGGAATCCGCGATCGTCCGCTGGTTCTCAAGCGTTTCGTCGATGGTGCTGAAGGTCAGCCGTTCTATCAGAAACGCGCGCCCGCCAATCGGCCCGCGTGGTTGCGAACCGTCACGCTCTCATTCCCTTCGGGCCGCACCGCGGAGGAGACACAATCGCAATCACGCTCGTGCTTGACCTTGAGCATGACGCGCTTATTTGGTTCGTAGGCTCCTGAAATCGGCTTGGCGATGACGCCGTCGAGACCCGCGCCCTCAAAGCGACGAAACCAGTCCTGCGCTACGCTGAGTTCTCTGGTTGCCGGCGTTAAGTGTAGTGGTGGTACGGCAGATGAGAGCAACGATTCCAGCTCCAGGCGACGCTGCTCAAAGGCCATGCCCTGGAGATCTCGGTCCCCTTCGCAGAGGATATCGAAGAAAACGATCGATGCCGGTATTTCCTGGGAAAGAAGCTTCACCCTCGACGCGGCCGGATGAAGGCGGAGCTGCAGAGCGTCGAAGTCCAACGCGCCATTCTTTGCAATGACGATCTCGCCGTCCAGCACGCAGCGATCAGGCAACTGCGACAGGAGAGGTTGGAGCAGCTCGGGGAAGTAGCGGTTCAGTGGTTTTTCATCGCGGCTCTGGATCAGTATCTCGTCCCCGTCGCGAAAGACCAGGGCACGGAAGCCATCCCATTTCGGTTCGAAAATCCATAATTCGCCGACCGGTATTTCGTCGACCCGCTTCGCGAGCATCGGCAATACCGTCGGGTTCACGGGAAGTTGCATAGCTCCAATATTATACCGCTCGGGCAAGACCGCCATGGATTCGTATTGCACGCCCGAGATGGATAGTGACGGGCGATGACGGCGAACGGGCACACTATCGTCGGGCTCAACACCACACCCGAAGCACGGATCGCTATGCTAGAACGATCTTTCATCTGTTCTGGCATTCTGTTCTGGCCGCGGTGTTGGAGCCCGTGGACGCATTTGGACATGGTACGCCGACGGGTGACGACAAACGCTCTCCATCACAATCGGGATTTGCCGGTCTGGACGACTGTTCCTCGTAGCCCGCCAGGTCGGCTGGTCTGCGGATTTGTTGGCTTCTTCGAACAAGTGACTGCTGACCTACTGGCCTTTAGCGAACATCGACTTGTATACTGAGCTACGTCTTTCAACACTAAAACGAGGAGAATGATGATGAAATTTGCGAGAGCAGCGCTCCTTCTCACCCTGGCATCGGCGAGTGTTTTTGCCCAAGTCAATGTGGGCGAACAGAAACCCGAAGCTACGCTACCGTTTAAGATGACCACGGTGGCCACATTTGGGCTGCCCTGGCGGATTGCGTTTCTCCCGGATGGGCGCATGTTGGTGACCGAAAAGATCGGACCAATTTGGCTGGTATCCGCGGAGGGGGAAAAGATCGCGCCATTGGGAGGTACCCCCCCAGTCTATTGGCAGGGCCAGAACGGCATGCTGGGAGTCTTCGTCTCGCCCCATTTCGCCACCGACTCGAGTATCTACATCACCTACATAGAACCGGGTGACTATGGCGGCGGCCAGGTGTTGGCACGCGCCAAGCTGAACAGTGAACGTGCGCCTCGACTGCAGGATTTCACGGTGCTTTGGCGCCAGATGCCCAGGGGCAAGGGCGGCCAGGCGGGCGGGCAGATCGCTTTCTCGCCCGATGG
>JBDTUW010001016.1:0-1924 GCA_040007555.1 Acidobacteriota bacterium
GAATGACCCGCTCAGAGAGTTCCTGGCAGGTCGGACCCTCGCGCAGGAACTGATGAACCGTACAGGCAGAGAGGAGGCATAGCATCACCAGTCCGCCCGCTGGCGTCTGTTGAGTAATATTAAGAGCATCCTCAATACATCGCCGTCCCTTTTCGGGCCAGCCCAGCAACCAAAGCCCGCGCGCGAGGTAACACCGGCATCTCACTCCGAAGTCTACGGCAGCGAGTGCTGGATGTGAGGAAATGTGGTTCTGCTCATATAGCGCGAGTGCAAGCCATAGATGCTCGGTACCGGCTTTCAACTCTCCCAACTGAACCAGAACCGTACCCAGCACGCTGCGAGCGACCACAATTTGCGCCGGGTCTCCCGTTTGCAAGGCCAGCTCGAGCAGGTTTTCTCCCAGGCTTCGGGCGGCTTGAAAACGGCCGTGAACACAGTGAGCGACGATCCTCCCCCACTCTGCGGCAAGCCGATTAGCGTTGGCGCTCGATCCCTCCCCAAGTTCGTGTGCGCGATCGAGGGCCGCTTCCACCTCGGATGACTCCCAGTTTCCGCTGATGATCAGCGAGATACCGAGAATCACCTGGAGCTCAAGTTCAAGCTCTCGATTGGCTGGAGATGCGGTTAATCGTCGAAGCGCGGCTAGTCCCCGTCTGGCTATGAAGACTGCGTCACGGGATGCCGAGAAACGCGAAGCCTGGAGCGCCGAGAGCAGAAACGAGCTGGCGGCTCGTCGCCAGTCTCGTGAAGCTTCGAAGAGGATCGCCAGCTGGGAAGCCACTTCGGTACTGCGTTCGCCCCAGTACGTGAGCATCGCCTCGGCGATTCGCGCGCTCAGATCAGTGATGCGTGATGGCTGTAATTGCCCGAATAGTGCCTCTTGATAGAGCACGTGCACAAAGCGGTAGCGGACGGTTACAGTTCCGTTCGGAAGGTCTTTCTCCTCGACAAATGAGACCAGATTCTTAATGCGCTCGAGTATCGCTAAGCTCTCCTCGACCTCGATCGGGTCTCTGCAGAGTGCCGTGCTGAGGACGGCAGAATCGAAATCATTGCCTTGCACACTCGCGGCCTCGAGAAGTCGCAACTCCCGTTCATTGAGCTGAGCGATCTTGCTCTCAATCATTCCGCAGATTGATTCAGGCAGCCCGCCTTCCACATCCAGCAGCGACTGTGTAAGTTGCCAGCAGCCGTCCTGGTAAACGATCAATCGGCGGTTTCTGAGGTCACGCACCAGTTCTGCCATAAATAGCGGGCTACCCTCGGTCCTCCGGTGAATAAGTGCTGAAAAGCGGGGAGGGAATGTGTGCTGTGGGAATTCAAGCGCGAGATACTGATCGATCTCCCCGGCACTGAGAAAACGGAGGGGCATGTCGCGGCACATTCCGCGCGCTTGCCAATTCGGCTTGAACCGCATCAGGGGATGCCCTGAAAGATGCATCTCTGTCGGCCGGTAGGTGGCGACGATGAGGACTGGCAAAGAAGATAACCGGCTGAGGAGGTACGTGAGCAGGTCGCTTGTGGAGGCATCCGCCCAGTGCAGGTCGTCGAGAAAAATCACCAGCGGCTGCGCCCGCGTCAGCTCGTGAAGCAACGCACTCAACTCGAGCTTGAGACCCTCTTGTGAGACAGTTCGATCTTCTGCAGAGCGCGGAGTTTCAGTGTCATCACCGCTCCTCGTTGAGAGTTGAGAATGCCAGTGTGGCGCCAGCGTTCTGAGAGCGGTGATGATCGATCCCTTGTGGGACCTCGTCCTCCCATGCGCCAGCGCTTCGATCTGGACAAGGCTGTCGAGCGCTTCGAGCCACGGGAGCGCTGCGCCGGTTCCGGTCAATCGCTCCGAACAACATGCGCGGGCAATCAGGCACCGCTCGCCCGAGGCCGCTACCTCGCCGAGAAAGTCCTCAATCAGCGTTGTCTTTCC
>JBDTUW010001017.1:0-1922 GCA_040007555.1 Acidobacteriota bacterium
AGGGCTGACGCAAGATTAATTATACAGACAGAATCGGATATCGATCATTATCGAGCCTTCGGTCAGGCCCCGCATTGTAAGGACTGGGGGACGGTCCAAGCCTATAACCATTGCCCTCTGTGAATTCGTGGGCCGTTTGCCGCCTCGTTGACAATTGTGTTATAGTTCCGGCTGAAGAAGACAGGCAGTCGGAACTATAACATTATGCGACCAATCTCCTTTGATCCCCACGCCATTCGCAAGCACTTGCTGCATTACAAGATTGCGACGTTGCCCGAGCTCAAGAGCGCTCTCGGCACCACCACTGACATCACCGTTTTTCGTAAGCTTAAACTTCTCGACTATCTGTCGAGCTATACCCATCGCGGTCGTTACTATGCCCTTCGCGAGACCGCCCGCTTCGACGACGCGGGCCTGTGGTCTCATGACGCGGTCTGGTTTTCCCGCTATGGCACGCTGGTGGCCACGATTGAATCCTTCGTCAATCAGTCCGCGCGAGGTTTCTTCGCCGACGAGTTGGCTGACATCCTCCACGCCGAGGTCCAAGATCCTCTCCACGATCTAGTGCGTGCAGGGCGTCTCGGCCGCGCGGGCCTCGCCGGACGCTTCCTTTACACTTCCGTCGATAGCCGGCAGGCTCGAGATCAGCTTCGTGCCCGGCGCGTGGCGCAGGCGGTTCCTCTGGTGGCTGATGCTTCCGCTCTCCGGGTCTCCCCCGATGAACTCAAAGCTGCCATTTTGCTTTTCTACGGCCTGCTCGATGAGCAGCAGCGTCGCCTGTTCGCTGGTCTGGAATCCATCAAACTTGGTCATGGCGGCGATAGCGTCCTGGCCGAATTCCTTGGTCTGGATCCACATACCGTCGCTCGTGGACGGCAGCAATTGCTCGATCAGCAGGTAAACGCCGGGCGCATTCGCCAGTCCGGCGGTGGGCGCAAACCAACCGAAAAAAAAACGCCGAAATAATCACCCTCATCGACTTTCTGCTCGAATACGACACGGCTGGCGATCCTATCACTGGACTCAAGTGGTCCCGTCGAACTACCGATAAGATTGCCATCGCTCTCAGCGACTTCGGCGTCTTCGTCAGTCCTAACACCGTCGCGCGTCTCCTCCGTCAAATGGGCTATTCGCTGCGGCTCAATCAAAAGAAGATCGCCACTGACCATAGCCCCGATCGCAACGATCAATTCCTCTACCTCACTGATCTTCGGGAGCGCTTCGAGCACCGCGGTCTGCCCATCATTAGCGTCGATACCAAGAAGCGCGAACTGGTCGGCAATTTCAAGAATTCCGGCTCGCGCTGGGATATGTCTCCTCGCCTTGTCAACGACCACGACTTCCGCTCCAACTCAATCGGCGTCGCCATCCCTTATGGGATCTATGATCTTCTCGCTAATCGTGGATCAGTTGCGGTCGGTGTCTCGCATGACACATCTGCCTTCGCTGCCCACGCCATCGCGCATTGGTGGCGCGAAGATGGATCGCGCCGATATAAACGCGCTCGGCAACTCCTCATTCTGAGTGACACCGGCGGTAGCAATGGCTACCGTTGCCGCGCGTGGAAAACCCAACTCCAGTCTCAACTCGCCGATTCGCACGGTCTGACTCTCACGGTTGCTCACTACCCAACTGGCGCCTCCAAATGGAATCCGATTGAGCACCGCCTCTTTTCCGAGATTTCAAAGAACTGGGCAGGCGAACCACTCGATAGTTATCAGAAGATCCTCAACTTCATTCGCTCCACCAGAACTCACACCGGCCTATCGGTTACCGCTCATCTCGATCGTCGCTTTTATCCTACTGGCACCGAACCAACGCTCGAGCAACTCCAAGCACTTCGCCTCAAACCCCACGATGTTCTTCCCAGATGGAACTACACCATCTCACCCAATCTGTGAAGTTATTTTTGCGTCTGTCCT
>JBDTUW010001018.1:0-1920 GCA_040007555.1 Acidobacteriota bacterium
GACTTGCACCACTTCGTGGTGCCATGCACTTCGTGCGTTTCAGTCTTCCCCTCACCTCGGCTAATATCCTCAAATCAAAATCCCAATGCCTCAAACCAATACCGATCCCGTCAATAACCTATCCCGTCAATAACCTATCGCACGCAGCAGGAGCGCCGTCATGACCGAGGAGGTCGCTGCCGTGAGCAAGGGTAGCGCGACCGTCTTGAATCCGCTGTTTGGCACGAGGATGATGTCGTTGGCATAGATAGCAACGTCCTCCTTCTTGCCAGACATGATGCCACCCATATCGACGGATATTTCTGTCCGCTTTGCCGTCTCCGGATTCTCCCGGAAAATGATTCCTTTGCCCGGTGACGCCGTACTTGTAAAGCCCTGCGAAAGAGCGAGGGCCTGCCGCAGCGTAGTCCCTTCCTTGAGCGGGAACGAACCGGGTGCCTTCACCTGGCCGGACACAAAAAAGAGGTCCGTCGAGGGAATATTGATGATGTCACCAGGCTGGAGAAACATGTTCTGATCGAAGGCACCTTTGAAGAGCCCATTGATGTTGAGCTTCACCAGTTTGTATTGCTTCGCGAGCCACTCACCTTCCTGCAACGTCGGTTCATCGGCCCTCGCTTGCTCACCATCTGCCTTCTCGGCAGACTTCTCAGCAGGCTTCTCGGCGCCCGGTTCTTTTGAGTCACCGGTTTTGGCCTCTGACGCTTTTTCCTCAATCGCCTTAGCGGCAGCCTTGTCATTCTCGAGCTTGAGCGCGGTTTCGTGAGCCTTGATGTCTTCGTCCGATACTTTCGTTCGTCGGATGATATATGCCGTCGCACCGTGGTTCTGCTGCAATCCGCCGGCATACACCAGGGCCTGAAGCAAGTGCGGGCGACCGTCTATCTGGTAGACGCCGGGTTTGGCAACAGCTCCCTGAAGGTATATCGACTTGCTGGTGAGCTCAGTGACATTGATGCTGACGCGCGGTTCAAAGAGATACCGGCCACGAAGACCATTTGCGATTTCCGTGGAAAGCTCTTCAGTAGTCTTATCAAGGACGAGCACGCGCCCGATAAAGTGCATCTTGATGGTGCCATCGGCTCTGACGCGGAAGGTGCCGGAGAGTTCTTCGGCATCGGCGACGCGGATATCGATAGTGTCACCGGCGCCGATGCGGTAATCCTCATCGCCGGTGGCGACGACATTCGAGCGCGGTCCGATGATGTCGTTTTCAGGACGGCGAGTGGGACTCTCGGGTTGCTTTCCCTCGCGGACTGTGGGGAACGGGGGCTTTTCCTGTGACTGCGCAAAGACGGGGGCAATAAGAGCGACGGTCAGGGCAAAAACTAACGTAGATTTCAACGTATACTTCATTTCAAAACTCATTTAACGCGAGAGGCACTGAGAGGAACCGAGTTGCAGAGGCAAATCACGCTGCCAGGGCTTCTTCTCTTCTGTGTCTCTGCCTCTGCACGCCTCTGCGTTTATTTTCCTCTTCCGCCCGATTGCGCAGCGACGCAACCCCTCCAACGATTCCTGCCAGCACCAAAAACAACAGCGCCGTCGAAGGAATCTGCAGGTTGAAGTCAAACAAGCTATGCACCAGCAGCGAGAAGAAACCTGCCCCAACTCCCAGCGCCATCAATCCACGCCACGGATCCCGGGATTTCAGCCCGGCGGCGCACGCCCGGAACACTTCAACTATAAACCAGATTGCCAAGAACCCACCAATTATGCCCCCATCGGCGAGTATCTGCAGATAATCATTGTGAGCCTGACTGACCTGCAATGACCCATCATTGCGCGTGTAAATCGGGAAAGCGCTTCGATAGGCACCGAGGCCTACGCCCGTAACCGGGTTCGCTTTGATCATCTTCCAGGTGTAGGCTCCGAAGCGTGTTTTGCCGTTTAAATCCGGCTGCCGCCCTGCCAGTAACT
>JBDTUW010001019.1:0-1913 GCA_040007555.1 Acidobacteriota bacterium
CAAAACAAGTGTTTCAGGTTGGTACCCAGAGGCGTTCAACTCCAAGCTACATGCGCGCCAACGAGTATCTCAAGTCGGGCAAGTTCGGAGACATCGTCATGGCGGAGATGACATGGAACGTCAATCAGCCGGGACGATGGCGACGTCCAAGTGTCGTGCCGACACTGCGCGAGCAGGACACGGACTGGAAGCGATTTCTCATCAATCGGCCCGCGGATACATTCGACCCGCGAAAATATCTCGAGTTCCGGCTCTTCTGGCCGTATTCATCAGGCATCCCGGATCAATGGATGGTTCATCAGATCGACACGGTGCATTGGTTCACCGGGTATGATCATCCGACGAGCGTCGTCGCCAATGGCGGAATCTACCTCTGGCGCGATGGGCGGAAGAATTTCGATACCATGACCGCCGTGTTTGATTACGGTGACGCTGCCAAGGGAGGCAAGGGCTTCCAGGTCATCTATAGCTCACGAATGACCAACGAGGCTGGCGACGTCAAGGAGATTTATTACTCAAACGGCGGAACCCTGAATCTTGATACCAACAAGGTGACCTCCGAGGGCGGGCTCAAGGAAAACTACGCGAAACAAATGGGCCAGAAGGCGAATCTGCTCGAACCATTAACGCTCTCGGATGAGGGAGGCATGGAGACTTCCGCCAACACCGGCGTTGACAAGCAGACGCTGGCTCACATGCGCAACTGGATGGAGTGCGTTCGCTCGCGCAATCAGAAGACCAATGCTGATATTCATGCGGCATACAACCACTCGGTTGCGTTGTGCATGACGATCGCGGCCCTGCACACCGGGAAACGCGTAACCTTCGATGCGAAGAAGCGCGATGTTGTCGCCAGCTGAGATCGCATCAGACCGAGATAGATGAGTGGCGGAATGCCGCGGGAAATATCTCCCTCGTCATTCCGCTATTTCCTTGCCAGGGCCTGTCTTTTCAAGAGACTGCGTCAAGACGATTCTGAGGTGAAAATGCTCAAGAACTTTGCTTTGCTTTTGTTGAGTGTGGCACTGATTGCGGCTCCGATCTCGGCGCAGAACGATGGCGGCGTAAAGATCGTCGAGAACAAGGCAGCCAAACAACTTGACGTCTATATCGACGGCCAGCTCTTTACGTCCTACTGTTACTGGGACTCTCAAAAGAAGCCGATTCTATATCCGCTTCGAACCGCAAAGGGCACGGTGGTGACGCGCAGCTTTCCCGTGGCCAAAGTTGCCGGTGAAAGAACTGATCATCCACACCACGTCTCGTCGTTCTTCAATTACGGCAATATCAATGGCGTGGATTTCTGGAATAACAGCGGCGGAACCGGCTCAGAGAAGATGGGAACCATCCGACATCAAGCGGTCAAAGCCGTCAAGAATGGCAAGTCGGCCGGTGAACTCGATGTAAGTATGGACTGGCTCATGCCGGACGGCGCCAAGGTTCTGCAACAGGATGAAAAGCTTGTCTTCAGGGCCGCGAAGGATACCCGCATCATCGACCGCATCATCACCCTGACCGCCCAGGGCCAGAAGGTTGTATTCGGCGACAGCAAGGAGGGCGCACTTGGTATCCGCGTGGCTCGATCGCTCGAAGAGCCTTCGACGAGACCAGAAGTCTTTACGGACGAGCAGGGGAATCCAACCAAAGTCCCCGTCATGGACAACGCTGGCGTGAACGGCGTTTATCTGAGCAGCGAAGGGAAAGTGGGCGAGAAGGAATCGTGGGGAACCCGTGCCAAGTGGATGACACTCAGCGGGACCGTCAAGGGCGAGGATGTCGTCATTGGCATCTTTGATCATCCGAAGAATTCCACGTTCCCGACCTACTGGCATAACCGCGGATACGGACTCTTTGCTGCGAATCCATTCGGAGCGAAGGATTTTACAAAGGGCGCGACGGTCCTCAACTTTACG
>JBDTUW010001020.1:0-1907 GCA_040007555.1 Acidobacteriota bacterium
CATCGAGAGGGGTGTTGCGCACTACGCGCAGTCCGACAATCAGCAACAGAACGCCCAGCGCCAGGACAATGATGCGCAGGTTCAGCGATGTGGAGATAAGCCAGTTCATTGGTTTTCATACCAGTGGCAGCCCGATTCTCGATCTCGGCGCTGCCACCGAAAGCCTATTTACCTGTACCGAATTCAGTGCCAAAGATTTCCGCAGCACCTGCCGTCACGATCTTCGCCCCGATAGCAGGGCCGCGAGCGAGAATCGCGCGCCCATCCGCAACCCGGACGACCTCGACTCGACGCCGCACGTATTGCTGCGGCGCGGTGTTTTCATAGACCCACGTGCCGCCGTTGATGTCGTGCAGGACTGCCGACCACGGCACGACCAGGCTCTCGACAGAGCCGCGTTCATAAAGCGTAACGCCCAGCTTTTGCCCGGGCCGGAGCGTTGCGTCTCTGTTGTCCAGTTCGAAGTAAAGGTCCGCCGTGTCGTTCGTGGCGTTGGCGGTCGGGGGAGCGTTGATCGGACGAGCGAGGCGCGATGGGGCTCCGTTTGTCTCGTTGAGCGCGTGTACCCGAGCGGTCTGACTACGATTAATCAAACGTAAGTCGCCCACATAAACCGCGACGCGCAGCCACACCGATGAGAGATCCACCACTTCAAACAGGGGCACACCTGCCGCGACGGCCTGACCGGGATTGGCAAGCACCTTTTGAATCACGCCTGCACGTGGAGCTGTAATCGGCACCGGCACATCCGCGTTGACAGGCGCTTTCTCGTAGCGGTCGAGCCGCGCGCGTGATGCCTTCAATTCGTTTTCAGCAACGTTTAATTCCTCGCGTGCCTGGTCAACTGCCTTCTGGCTGCCAGCGCGATCGCGGAGCAATTGCTCGGCGCGGCTGAAGCGCTCGCGTGCCCCCTCGACCCGCGTTTGTGCATTCGAGATGTCCCGTTCGAGTTGGACGCGCAAATCGCGCTCAGGCGCGAGGTACGGCATCAGTCGAAAGAGCACTTGCCGATTGTTCACGAACGTTCCAACCGCAAGCGGAGCATCGGTAGCGGCGAGCGTCCCCCCGATCGGAGCTGTGACGCTGGTCGTGTGGTCAGGTGGTAACACGATCTCGCCTGCGAACGTGCGCGATTGAGCAATCTGTTCAACTGTCACGGGGACCGTTACAACACCGAGGCGGGCTTCGGCCTGGGGTGAGAGCTTGACGACGGCAAGGTCGGCTTCCTTAACGGCATTCTCGACCTTGGCGGCTGGCGCGACCTTCGGGCTCTCGGTCCCACTCGACTTTCCGCACCCCGACCACGCGAGTAATGCCGCCAAAACAAGGCTGCTTATGATGAGTTGCTTGCCGGTTGCGCCGGGCGCAAGTTGGGCTTGCTGGGTTTTAGGGTTTCGCAATCAATCTCCTTCCGATGCTGCGTTCAAGTTGCGCCAGTGCGCGTCCGGTCGCGGCTTGAAACTCAGCTTCGCGCAAACGCTCATCGCTGTAGCGGCGCGCGGTTTCGAGCACGAAGAGATATGCCACCTCACCCGCGCGGTAGGATGTCTCCGCAAGACGAATGTCCTGTTCAAGCGGTGGGAGAACTCGGGTGCGCCACAATTGCTGCCCTTCCTGTGCCTGTAGCAGCTGGGTGTAGGACTCGCGGACCTCCGCGACAACGCGCTGGCGGGTGGCGATGAGCAAGTTGGCAGCTCGTTCGATTTCGGCCTCTGCCCGGGAGATGCCACCCTGGTTGCGGTTGAAGATCGGTAATTCGAATTGAAGACCGGGACCCTGCTCGAAGCCACTCGCCCCACGCCCATATTCTTTCGCGATCGCCGAGACGGTAAGGATGCGCGAGCGTTCCCATTTCGCACGCGCGCCAGCGGCCTCAATGGCCAGCTCTGCCGCTTTCAATTCCGGGC
>JBDTUW010001021.1:0-1904 GCA_040007555.1 Acidobacteriota bacterium
TTTGGATTCTCGATTGCTGCATCATTTCATAGATCAGAGATTTAGACACCGGCGTCGACACTCGCGTTAATGGCGTTCTTCATGATCAATTTGACCTTGCGGATGCGATGCCTATCTGAGTCCTCAACTGAGAACTCGGCATCGCCGTATTCGACACGGTCACCCTTGCGTAACACTCGCCCGGCCTGCGTCATGAGGAATCCCGCCAGCGTGTGATAAACGCCTTCCTCAGGCAGTCCCAGTCCGAGCCTCCGATTTGCAGAACGAACCGGCAGAGTACCCTCGAGAAGATAACTTCCATCGGGCAGTTTCTGGACCATCGTCTGCCCTTCCTCATCGAACTCGTCCTCGATCTCACCGACGATCTCTTCAAGCAAATCCTCGAGAGTGATGATCCCCTCAAAGCCGCCATGCTCGTCGGTGACGATTGCGAAATGAAATCGCTCCTCCTGCATCTTGCGCAGGACCGCGTCCAGTCTCATGGTGTCGGGAACAAAGTTCACCGGATGCATGATCTTCTCGATGCTGAAGTCGTCGCGGTTGTGCCAGAACGCAAGGACCTCCTTGCTGTGAATGATCCCGATAATGTTGTCTGGTGTTTCGTGATACACCGGAAGACGGGAGTATCCGCTTTCGTGAACCCGCTGGACGATCTCATCCAGGAGCGCACCATCGCTGACTGCTTCGATAGACGATCTTGGCACCATCGCGGCACGAACCGATAATCGGGAGAATTCGAGCGCACGCGCCAGAATTGCCTGCTGGCTCGGCTTGATCTGCCCACCCTGCTGGCTCAGATCGATGACGTGATGCAGCTCTTCAGTAGTGTAGACAGCCGCGTGTTGAGTGTTGGCTTCAAGGCCGATCATCCGAACCAGGACATTGCCGGCGGCGTTCAACACCCAGATCGGAGCGCGAAACATGCGGTGAAACATGACCATGGGTGGCGTCACCGCAAGAGCCACCGACTCTGCTCGCTGCAATGCGAGCGATTTTGGCGCGAGCTCGCCGAGCACGATATGCAGAAAAGTAATGAGGCCGAATGCGAGCGCGATCGCCAGCGTGTGCGCGGCCGCAGTCGCAGCCGAGAGCGGGAGTATCTGAAGGAGAAGCGGTTCGAAGAGATGCGCGAGGGTGCTTTCCCCAACCCAACCGAGCCCAAGACTGGCAATCGTGATGCCTAGCTGCGTCGCTGAAATATAAGCATCGAGCCTATCGAGAACCTCGAGAAGACGCCGGGCGCGCTTGTTCCCTGAAGCAGCCAACGTCGCAACGCGCGATCGCCGGACGCCAACCAGCGCAAACTCTGCCGCAACGAAGAATCCGTTAGCCAGCACGAGCAGCAGGACCAAGCCGAGCCGCAGCCCGTAACTGATAAGTGTTCCACCAAAGTCCATGTTGGGCCCGAAGTATAGCACAGGCAGGATTTTGGGTTTTAGATTTTGGATTTGGATTGAGGACAGGCGGAACACGATTCCAGATTCGGGATTGGCGGAACTGCCTCTTCGACCGGCGCCTCGGGGCTTGCGATAATCCAAAATCTAAAATCGCGTTCTGCTTGTCTTCAATCCAAAACCCAGAATCCGAAATCCAGGAATCGGGGCTGCTTGAGCGGCCAAGGCTGGCATAGTACTATTACGTTATCCCGCCCGCATCTCATTGCAGTGCCGGAGCGTAACCAACTAGCGTCAATTTGTAAGGAGAACCGATGACATCAGATGTACGAATTCGCCGCGTCCTCTTGGCCGCGACTTTGCTCGTGGTCTTTGCGACCGGGCTTATTGTGGGTCAGAACAAATATGGACAGCCAAAGACGGTGATTCATCTTGTAACTATCAAGTGGAAGGCTACCTCGACTCCAGCTCAGCAGCAGCAGGCAATCAATGGAATCAAGGGAATGGCTG
>JBDTUW010001022.1:0-1900 GCA_040007555.1 Acidobacteriota bacterium
CCGCCGCCGAAGCCGCCGTTGCCACCAAAGCCACCTATGCCGCGGATCGCTGGGGTACCCATGATGGTCGTGTCAGCGCCACCACCACCGCCGCCACCACCGTAGCTGCCGATGCCGCCCGTGCCACCCGCGCCTGGATTGTTGGTGTTGCCGGCGCCGCCGCCGCCCGCGCCGCCAGCGCAGAATCCGACACTCCCATTGCTGCCCTGCGGGTCACCGCCCTTGCCACCGCAGTTGAAGCCGCCATTGCCACCAATAGCGCCACCGACGACCCCATCGTTGGTCGTGCCGCCGCCACCACCGCCGCCGCCAGCCGAATTACCCAGAGCGCCGTTCCCGCGGCTGCCGCCACCACCACCACCACCGGCAGCAGCGCCGTTGCCGCCCGCTCCGCCATTGCCGCCGAGGCCTCCCCCGCCGCCTGCTCCGCCCTCCAATCCGCCCGGCGTCGAACCACTGCCACCGGTGGCGGAATTGCCTTCAAAAGTGCAGTTCTCAATGGTCAGGCTTGCGTCTGGTATGATGCCTGCCAGAGATGCAGCGCTGCCATTGACGTAAATTGCGCCACCCGCGCCCAAGCCGCCGCCCCCGCCATCCGCGCCGTTCCCACCTTTAACCATAAACCCTTTGATCCGCAGGTTCTGGATGGTCAGATTGCCTGTGCCTGTGACGTCTGTGGTCGGCTGCGTCGTCGCGTCTATCGTCTCCACTCCGGAGTTTACAGTGAAGGCGCGAATGTTCTGTGTACCCACGTGCTCGAGCGTCGCACCATTGCCTTGAATCACGATAGTTGTGAAAACTCTGGGGTTCGCCGTCAGCCCCGGCACGTTAAACTGGTCCTGGACGATCCCGGACACCTGATAAAGTCCGCCGGGTTCGAGCACGATGGTGTCAGCCCCGGAACCTGGCGCGCAGCCAGTCGTGATAAGCGGGCCGTTCAGATTGGTTGGGTCGATGGCCTTGTTCGTGTCGAAGTTCGCCGAGAAGATGGCTTCCTGCAACGAGCAATTCCCGTCGTTATTAACCGACTGGGTGGTCGTCGTGACCATTATGATTGCACCTGGCGCGCTGGCTTTGGCAGTCGTTGGATACTGTACTTCAGGCAGCAGTGCCGAATTTCCGCCGATCGTTACCATCTCTGATCTGGAGCTTCTTGCGGCGTGCAGTTCCAGCCAATCCGCGACATCGCCACGAAAAGCATGCGGCGTCAACGAGACAATTCGTTGCTTGAACGACTGCGGTAGAGCAGACACGAGCCCGAAGGGCGCGATCAGAGTGACCAGCAGAAGGAGCGCCAAGGTCCATGAGGCGATGTGCCCGCGTCTCGACGTGCTTTCGTGATTGGCTCGCATCTTTTCTCCAGTTCTCGCTAAGGACACTTCTCTGAGCGTCTTAGCCTCAAATCCTGATATCTACGGAGGGCGTCCTCCCGTCAGCACCCGGTTCTGACACGAAGCCATAGGAGCATCGTCGGAAGAACCAGCCAGGTTGTCGCTGGAAGGACGTTATTCTTTTTCGGTAATTCCTGAGGGGTAGTTAAGCTTCTCGCCTCTAGGTATCTGGCGGGAAGGCTGGCTCACTGAGCCTCCTCGACTGAATCCGTCAATTATTCATCGCTACGCACTGTTGCGGGCACTTTCATCGTGTCCGGGAATGACATGTTAAACCAGTATTATCACACTATTTCTTAGTTCTGCTTTCAGAACTGCTCGCGTCCTCTGCCTTCAGCCAACGCGCCTAAATTCCTGATTCAAGCCTGATTCAAGTATGACAACCCGACGAAGCGACAGGAGTATAGCCCACGTCGCAAAAATATGGCAAGTCGTATCTTCCTTTCCTGAAGTCCGAGGCGTAACTGCACGGCCTGATACTTGTTGAGTTCCGGATACTCCTGGAGGCG
>JBDTUW010001023.1:0-1898 GCA_040007555.1 Acidobacteriota bacterium
AGGAGTATTACGACCTGGCCGAAGTCGCGTTACAGCGTGCGATCGAACTCGATCCCGAGATGGCGGGGCCGCGGTTGCAGATGGTCTACGTCTATCTTCATCGAGGCGAGAAGGATCGCGCACTGGCGACGTTGGCGGAGGCTCGGCGCGAGGCTCCAAATGACCCAACAGTCTTTATCATTGCCGCGATGATCTATCGGCTGAACGGCATGTATGAGAAGGCCCTGCGCCAGTATGACCGGCTGGTAGAGCTCAACCCTCGGGATCGGGTCATCGCGAGTTACAACCGCGCGCGCATTTTCAACTATCAGCATGATCCCGAGAAGGCGATCGCCGAGCTGGAACGCGTCCGCGCTCTCGAACCGGACCACCCGCTGATCAAGACATTCTTGGCCATCGCCTTTTTTAATGCGGGGCGTATTGATGAGGCGCAGACACAGGTCGAGGAGGTCCTCGCGCAACATCCGCACTTCGACGGCTTGCAGGTCTTGAGGGCATGGTGCCTGAGCGCGCGTGGAAAGCACCTGGAGGCGCGCGCCTTGATCACCCCTCGCGTTGCGCAGACGGCAGGCGCGGATCACGACATCTCCTTCTGGCTCGCGTCTTTCTACGCGATGGAAGGATTGACGAATGAGGCCATTGAGTGGGTGCGTCACGCGATCAAACTCGGAAACGAGAATTATCCTCTTTTTGCCGAAAATCCGCGGCTTGACAGCGTGCGAAGCGAACCGCAATTTGTCGCACTGATGTCAGATCTGAGACAACGCTGGGAAGCGCTTCAGTGATGGCCTGGAAATCGGATTGATAAGGAGGTGAACTTTGCCCGCCCCAGAGGATCTCCTTGAACGCATCCACCTGCGACTCGAGGAGAGTTTAGTCGGCATCGGTGAGCGAATCGCGCATCTTCCCCCGGCGGATGTGGTTGACTTGCTAAACCAGCTGACACTGATCGAAGCTGCGACCGTGATCACCATGTTGTCGGTGCCGCGGTCAATTGAGCTCTTCGACCAGCCGACGATGCGTCGACGCAGCGCCATCCTCGAACGACTGGAACCCGGGCGCGCGGCGCAGATTCTTGAAGGGCTCTCGGCCGACGAAAGAACCAACATCATTCAGCAGATGGGCCAGCTCGAGCGGCGGCGCATCATCCCGAAGCTGAGCGACCAGGCTCACACAGAGCTGGAATACCTCCTCAAGTACCCGGACCATACCGCCGGCGGTATCATGACGACCGAGTTTGTTCGGCTCGATCCGAAGATGACAGTCGGAGACGCGCTCAAGCATATACGGTCGGTGGCCCGCGAAAAGGAATCGATCTACGCCTGTTATGTTGTCGAGCCGAGTACCGATCAACTTCTCGGTTCTGTGTCTCTGCGAGACCTCGTCATGTCTGAGCTCGACCGCTTGGTGAGCGAAGTCATGCGGCGCAAACCGGTAACAGTCACTGAACTCGAGGATCAGGAATCAGTTGCTCAAAAGATCGCCAAGTACAATCTGCTGGCCGTGCCCGTGCTTGACCAAAAGGGGAGCGTCGTTGGTTTTGTGACAGTGGACGACGTCATCGATGTGCTTATCAAGGAGCAGACGGAAGACATCCTCCGAATGGCCGCGGTTCAGCCCGGAGCGCTCGACAAGCCCTATTTTGATAACCCCATCTTTCGTGTCGTCAGGAAGCGGATCGGGTGGCTGCTGCTGCTCTTTGTTGCCGGCACGCTGACGAGCGAGGTTCTCCACCGGTATGAGTCCGAACTGGCGACCGTAGTGGCGCTTTCATTCTTTATCCCGTTGCTGATTGGGACGGGAGGAAACGCTGGCTCGCAGACTGTTATGACGGTGATTCGCAGTTTGGCCCTGGGTGAGATTGGGATGAAGAACGCGTGGAAAGTAGTGCTCCGCGA
>JBDTUW010001024.1:0-1895 GCA_040007555.1 Acidobacteriota bacterium
TTTGGTGGGTTCTCGCTCAAGGTCTCCGGCACCCGCATCTCCGGTGGCGCGCTTGTCAATCTGATTCTTTATGACCTCGCGATCGCTATTGTCTTCATTTTTGGTCTTTATCGCTTTGTTCAGCGGGCGAGGCAGCGAGAACTGTCGTTTCAGCGAATCGCTTTGCTGACTGGAGTCATCGCCATTCTCTTTATGTCGATCATCCTTCTGACAGACATCGCCACGTTTAACAACGCATTGCAATCGTCGTGGGTATGGCCGGTGTTTGTCTTTGGGGGCCTCTCGTACGTCTTTATGGGTTTGGTCGTCGCGGCCGGCTACGGGAGCGGAGAGGGGGACCTTCGGGAGGCCTATCCTGGAAAGCTTAACTCGCTTGATGCATTGCTGGTTGGGAGAATATTCTCACGCAATGTCGCGCGGTCTGTGGTGGTGGGGGTTGCCTTTGCGGCCTGGGCGCTGTTATTGACCAATCTGGTGCCGTACTTCTGGAGGAATCAGCCGGCAGCTGGCAGCCAGATCGAGGTGCTTGATTTTATCGTCGGACGCGTCCCCTGGCTCACGCCGTCTGTAATCTGGCCCTTCGACGTTGTTTTTACCTCGATTATCGGTTTACTGCTGCCCCTTCCCTTTGTGCGGCGCCGTCTGCGCAACCCAAAACTGATACTGACCTTTGTTGCAATCTTTGCCTGGATAGCCTGCACGGGTACGGCGTCCTCTTTTACGCCATGGGCCGGGGCCGCGCTGATTGGCGCGTTGCGGGCCGCAAGTATGCTCGTGCCGTTTTTCAAGTTCGACCTCCTGACGGCTTTGGTTAGCCTGGCGGTGCCCACATTCGCCACGGCCTCAACGCATCTGGTCGCACAGCCCTCAGCGCCCCTCCGGCAGGCTGGGCTAATCTCCCTCGGTTTGGGCCTCGCCTTTGTGACTATTGAGATGTACTTCGCCTATCGCGGGCGGCTCGTCCGTGAAGATGAGATCGGGCCGCAATACGCGAAGCTTCTGGCAGAGCGACTGTCGCTTCAAGCCGAGGTATCCGCTGCGCGCGAAGCTCAGATTCGACTGCTGCCGCAGTCCCTGCCACAATCGCCCGAGTTCTCGATCGCTGCCGAGTGTCGCCCCGCTCACGAGGTCGGGGGGGACTTCTACGAGGTATTCCCGCTCGATGACGACCGCGTCGGCATATTCATGGCGGAAGGCGGCGGCAAGGGACTTGCATCTGCCCTTGCCATTGCCTTCGCCAAGGGATTCCTCATGCCGAAGATCAGCGGGGCGGGACAAGGGGACGACTCGCCAACAGAGATTGTCCGCAGCCTTCAGTCGCGGCTGAAACAGACTCTCGATGAAGATGATCGCATGGGTTTCGCCTACGCGATCATCGACTACTCGGACCGGACGCTGCGATATGCGAGAACGGGAGTCTCGCCACGGCTGGTGATCGGAAAGCCACCTATAGGAAATGTCGCTCGCGAACTCGGAACACTGCCTGAGATGGAGACTACATTCAGCACGCCCGCCCGTGTGGCGGGTGATGTCACGAGGACTTTTTCTGTCCTCTCAGGAATGGGCGAGGTAAGCGAGGGCGATTGCATCGTCATGTTCACAGACGGGATCGAATCGGCACTCACGGAAGAGCATTCCTCCGCCGCTCAGAATCTGTGGCGAATTCTTTCCTCTGAAGATCTGACTCTCGATGGAAGGTTGCAGAAGTCTCTCCACGGTGCTATCGACGCGACGAGCAAACGGGCACACAAGGCCGGCATTACCGACGATCTGACCGTGCTCGTGGTGAGAATTAATCCCCAGACGACCGATGGTCTCACCGCTCCGGCATCCTGAAATAGCCGCGCAAGAAAAGATGACTCAACGTCGCATTTTGTTGATCCTGGTTCTGGCGG
>JBDTUW010001025.1:0-1894 GCA_040007555.1 Acidobacteriota bacterium
GACATGCTTTCATATTGTTATGCTGGCAACCGTCAGGAGAGAAAACTGATGAAACTGCGATTCGGCTTGAAACTTCCCAAAGAGCATGGCGCGTGGGCAATGGTTTACGTCCCGTTCGTGCTGGGTTTGTTGGTGGCCGGGAAATTCAATTTTGCCCTCCCTGCCATTGCTGCTGGTCACCGGCTGGCAGGCGACAGGCTTTGAGGATCGAACGGTGCAAAGCGAAGTGATGGCCATCACCGGTCTGACGATGACAGCGGCCGCGGCGTATTACACGGCGAGCGGCCAATGGAGCCAGACAGTTATATGGTTGTGGGCGCTAAGCGCGGCATATTTCGCCAGCAGCGTGTTTTACGTCAAACTGCGCGTGACCTGGCTGCCACGCCAAAAATGCCGAAGCCAGGAAACACGCTTGCTGGCAACGCGTCGTCTATCATTCCTCTCTATTTTGCTCGCTCGTGGCGCTGGCGGCCACGCGCAGTTTGCCTCTGTTTGCGTTGATCGCGTTTGCGCCGGTGCTGGCGCGTACCTTGCGCAGCCTGATCAAACCTGAGCAGCGTCTGAATCTGAAACAGATTGGAATCGCCGAGATCGTTTATTCATTCGTCTTCCTGGTTTTCATCACTCTCACGTTTCGTTCAATGATTTGACTCGGCTTTATTGAATTCTGGCCGGCTGGGGGAGACAATGCCGCGCAATGAGCACGGATAAAATTGCTGCATTGCGGCGCACCACGCTTTTCGGGGAACTGCCGGAAACAAAATTGAACGCGCTGGCCGAACGCGCCATTGAGCGTCGGCTGAAGCGCGGCGAGATATTGTTTGTCTCGGGCGATGAAGCCGCCGGACTTTTTGTCATAGTCGAAGGAGCGTTACGCGCTTTTCGCGAAGGTGTGGACGGACGCGAGCAGGTAATTCACGTCGAACGCGCGGGGGCGACCATTGCCGAGTTGCCGGTTTTCGATGACAAACCTTATCCTTCGACCGTCGCCGCCGAAGAGGAGTCAATTGTTCTGTTCCTCGACAAACGCGACGTGAAAGCGCTCTGCCTGGCGCACCCCGACATCGCCCTGGCGGCACTGAAGCTGTTGGCGGGGCGATTGCGCAAATGCGCAGAGTTGGTTGAAGCATTGTCGCTGCGCGAAGTGGATCAGCGGCTGGCGAGGTGGCTGCTCACTGAAGCGCGCAATCGCGGCCAGCGAACCGGTAATGGATTTGAAGTCACACTCGTGCTGACCAATCAACAGATCGCGGCGCGCATCGGTTCCGTCCGAGAAGTGATCTCGCGCGCGCTGTCGCGATTGCACCAGAACAACCTGATCGCAGTTGACGGGCGTCAAGTGACGATCAATAACGAAGAGGAGTTGGCGGTTTTTGCCGAAAGGTAAAGCTGAGTTGGGTGTAACAGAGATTTCCAGTCGTTTCTTTGATCCCAAAGCCTGTAGTCACAATATTGGCGGCCCCTCGGGATGCGAAGACACATTCTGCCCATCGCTGACTGTGGCGTGACTTATCAGCCACGCGCCTTGTGGCGGGAAAAGTGTCATCACTTCCGAATGCCCATGTTTCAACTCAGTGCGAAATATCGACGGGCACTATAATTAGCCATGCTTCGGCGTAGGCCGAAACGTTCAGGCTCAACTCCAGCATACACTAACATGCCCGTAAATTACTGAAACTAAAGGTCGGGACGGGATTCGAACCCACGGCCTCTTGCACCCCAAGCAAGCTCTTCCAGATTTCTTCACTGTCTCCAGTCGTCTCTGATTGTTTCTGATACTGATGCGTATTCCGGACCAAAGCGGCCAGGCATTCCGGAGTAAAGCGGCCACTTTTTGCTCCTTAGCGGAACCAGTGGCCGGTTTGGCCCAAGTTCGTCAGTGTGGTGCCCAGCC
>JBDTUW010001026.1:0-1892 GCA_040007555.1 Acidobacteriota bacterium
GGTTATCGCAGCCGGGCGTTCTTGCGCTGCTGGTATGCGCGCTGGCGACCGCGCCGTTTGCCCCTTTGGTGGCATTGGCGCTGGCTGTGCTTGCGCAAAATAAAGTGCAGGGCTTCGCACTCGTAAAAGCGTCGGGCGTGTTCCAGATAGCTCCGCTCGTAGCGTATTTTGCCAGCGCTAAGTGGCAACCGATCTTCGCACTCTTCCCGACGTATTGGCCTGCCAAACTGCTCTGGACGCTGCAGGCAGGAGGGGGAAACGCCTGGCTGTATCTGGCGGCAGGGTTGGCCTATCAATTGATCCTGCTCATTATCCTGCTGCGTCGCTTCAACCGCCTTATCGCGTAGCCCGGGCAACCCCTGAGGACTGGAAGGTGCAGTCGACAGATATTTAGCGAGTGCGGTAAGACTTCACGCAGTGGGATTGGTATTCCAGGAAACATCGCGGCAATTGCCGTTACGACTTTTCAATGAAGTGGCGCGGTCAGTGGCTTTTATGGCAGGTGGATGGCGACGGTCTGTGGTATTTCAAGAAGCTCGTTCCTGATTCCAAATTTCCATCAGCGGCTGGCAAGGCCAAATCAACCATTCGACCGACGAGACAAACAGCTCATAACTATTGGTAGCCGCACGCACGCTCCGCCCCTAAGCCGTCAGGAAACGCGCGCGGCACGTTGTACAGATCATAACGAACTCCATAGTTCAGCTTGAGCCGCGCTGTGATCTTCCAATCGTCTTGCGCAAAGAGGTGATAAAACTCCGTGCGGTAGTTGATCCTGGGATTGCCGATTGCCTCCTGATAGGTGGTGTAGCCAAAAGGCCCGGTGCCGTTTTTACAGCAACCAACACGGCCAACGGACAAAAGCCGTGCAGAAGAAGAAGTGTCCGGAGATGTTCAACCGGTTGGCTTGCGGACAGCATAAGTCTTGAGTGCATCATTTTGTCTATTCAGCATTCAATCTGTGATTGCATTGGATTGCGTGTGGAGTAGGCGGACGAGAACTCAGTCCGCCTACTGTCATTTCCGAATACGCGATTTAGATCGCACCTTTCTTCGCTGCACCTTGGTGCCGCGTCTGGAGTGCGTGCGGCTTACCGCTGTTCTTGTCGCGCGCGCGCCGCACCGAGGTGCGGCGAAGAAAAGCGGCGGCAAGCCGCACGCACTCCAAGAGGGGCGCGACTTAGTCGAATTCGTCGACGACCGTTACCCGTTCCGTGTCGAAGCCGTAGATCGTCTTTACAACCGCTAAAGGAGCCGTCCTCTCAAACCAGGCGGCAGAGCACCATGGGTATTGATTAGCCACCGCTACGAGTTTGTGCTTGACCGCATTCCGATGAACATAATTCAGACGAGCAAAATACGACTTCTCGAACGTCAGATGTGTCTCCCAATAATTGAACCAGACCTTGCGGCCAGTGACTCCATCTTGCCCGTTGAGTTCACGCGCCGTAATCGAATGCAGGTGCCTGAGGAATGTCGCAAGACTTCCCGAGTCAGGCACACGGCGTCCAATAAAGTGATAGTGATTGGGGAACACCGCCCAAGCCTCAAGCTGCCAGAGATATTGCTTTGCAAGCGCCAGCAGACTTGAGTGCAGCAGATTCAACCGCTCTGTGCCCACGAAGCATTTGTGCTTATGTAGAGTTGCCGCGGTCACCATGAACACGCCCTCAGGCGTCAGCCGGTGAACGGGAGCGTGTGGCCAGTCATCTTTCATCCGATACCTCCAACGACTTTAGTGAGAAACGGCGGCGCTCGCCGTAAGCGTGGAGGTGGCCTGATGCGTGGCGCCTATCTTACAACAAATGCGGGCAACAAATGCGGGCAACAAATGCGGGCAGAAAGATGCGGGCAGAAAGCTGAGGGCAGAAAGCTGCGGGCAACGAAGTCGT
>JBDTUW010001027.1:0-1891 GCA_040007555.1 Acidobacteriota bacterium
AGTTGCCAGTTGCCAGTTGCCAGTTGCCAGTTGTCAGTTGCTGTCAGTTGCCAGTTGTCAGTTGTCAGTTGGCCACTTGTAGCCAACGGGTAGATTGGAATTAATTAATTCACGAGTAAACCTCAGGGCTGAAACGCTGAAGACCGGGATTTGCCAACTCGTAACTGACAACTGGCAACTGACATAGCAACTGACATAGCAACTGACAACTGACAACTGGCAACTGACAACTGGCAACTGCTAACTTTCGGGAACAATTCGGGATTCGCGGCGTGATTACGGGGCGGTTTACATGCGTCCAGTGAGCTCGCTCAAACACCTCCTTCGGGCGGTGTACCTGACGACCGGCAGCGGTCGAGAATCGGTTGGAAATCGATTTTTGATGAGCGACCTTCCGCACAAGAAGCCGGAGCCAGAGCCGCAAAAGACGTCGCGTACGGCGAAGGGCACGGCCGACAGTAAGCGCCAGGAACCACCCATGACGACACTCACGCTGAGCGCCGGGACCGACGATGCCAGAGAACGGGCAGAGTCCAGGCGCCCCTCAACCGAGACTGCCCAGGGCAGTACACCGGTAGGGGACATGGATGACCACGCGTTGCTCGAGGCAACGCGAACCGGTGACGAACTGGCTTTTCAGGAGGTCGTGCGGCGATACCGGAACCTGATTACCAACTTCGTCTACCGCATGCTCAATGACTATGATCGCGCGGTTGATCTGGCTCAGGAGACGTTCGTCAGGGTGTATATGAACGCGGAGCGGTATCAGGCGAACTACAGTTTTTCGACATACATTTATCGGATTGCGTCGAATCTGGCGATCAGTGAATTGCGTCAGCGCAAGCGCCGGCGCATGGTTCCGATTCCGACCTTCCATTCGGATCGCGACGGTGACGAAGTCGAGATTGACCTGCCGGACTCGCGGCAGGTGAGAGCCGACGACGCGATGATCGACGATGAGCGCCGTCAGGCTGTCGCAAGGGCGATTACCAGTCTTCCGGAAAAGTATCGGACTGTGGTTGTTCTGCGAGATGTCGAGGGAAAGAGCTACGAGGAAATTAGCGCGGTGCTGCGGCTCTCCGATGGAACCGTGAAGTCAAGGATCAACCGAGCCCGGAATCTGTTGAAGGAAAAGCTCAAGGAATATCTATAAGGCAGGGGGCAGGGATCAGGGATGAAGGGTCAGAAATTGAGCGAAGGAAACGAAAATGTTTAACTGTCGAGAAACGCGAGACGCTGTTGATACTACTTCGGTACGTGGTGGTTTGGTGAAAAGCGCTGAAGAGCATGTGGATGGGTGTTCCGATTGCCGTCAATATGTCAATAGCACGCTCATGCTGATGGGGATGCTGTCCGCCCAGCCACGCGTCGAGGCACCGGCGGACTTCGACTTTCGTCTGCGCGCAAGGATCGCTCGAGCCCGTGATGAGAATCGAGGCTGGAAATGGTCTTTGCAGCAGTCCTGGTCGCGAGCGTTTTCATGGAAGGAAAGCGCAGCAGCAGTCGCGGTCCTTATGGCCGTCGCTACATCAACAGCCTTTTACCTTTCACGAGATCGTGTGACTTCGACTGAAGTATTAGCTGTCTCAACAAGGACGGAGATCAAGGCACCGAGATCGACGCCCGATCCTATCCCTGCTGAGACGGAAGGCGACAGGCGTCAGTTCGTGAGCAAGACTCAGGATGCAATCGCGAAACCTGGCAGGCCGCAAATCAACCCGGCCCTTGTGCGTGCGGTCGCGACGAGTCAGCGCTCGCTAACAGGGATGACGGGGTCGTCTGAGTTGTCTGGTGTACAGGAGATTCTCATTTATCAGCCTGGAAGAGCTGGTCGACCAGGCGCATCTCGCTCAGTGGACATCCCACGACGTGGGCAGGTCGCATTTGGGGC
>JBDTUW010001028.1:0-1888 GCA_040007555.1 Acidobacteriota bacterium
CAACTGGCAACTGACAACTGGCAACTGACAACTGGCAACTGACAACTGGCAACTGCCCCCTTGCATTTCCCCGGCACCTGACCTAAGTTTTCCTTGCCACCTAAACTACCGCCGCCCCAATTCCGGAGGTTTTTTGTTGTCGATTCGCGACTCTCGTCGCCCTTTTGCATTTTCAATACTCGCGGTAGCCTGCGCTCTTTTCCTGGCGCTGCCCTCAAGCTCGATGAAGTCAGGGCCGCAGGCGCGGGTCAGTATCGCGCCCCGCGTTCTTGAAACAATCGCTTCTGGCGAAAAGACTGAGTTTCTCGTAGTGCTCGGAGAACAGGCCGACCTCAGTCCTGCCTTTGCTATCACAGATCGGAGCGAACGCGGTGACTTTACCCGCGACAGCCTTTATCGCGTCGCTGAAACATCACAAGCGCCGTTGCGTCAATGGCTTGCTGAACGCGATATCGAGCACAAAGCGTTTTACATCGTCAATGCGATTTGGGTGAACGCACCAGCAGAAATCGCCGTCGAAATCGCCCAACGACCCGAAGTCTCCCGGATCGAGGCAAATCCCACCATCCAAAACCGCCTCCCTCGTTTTGACCCAGTTACCATTGAGGATGCCGCAATCCGGCTCGCGGACGAATTGAGAAAGGTCAGTTCGGTGGCTGCGATCGAACCGGGAGTCGCCTTCATCCGGGCGCCGCAGGTCTGGGCCGATGGATTTACCGGGCAAGACATCGTCATTGCTGGAGCCGATACCGGCATCAAATGGGATCACCCGGTGCTCAAGCAACACTATCGCGGATGGGTCGGTGGCGCAGCAAACCACAATGACAACTGGCATGACAGCATCCATACTGGTGGCGGCGTCTGTGGCTCCAACACCGCCGCCCCGTGCGATGACAACGGTCATGGGACTCACACTGTCGGCACCGCGCTCGGAGATGATGGCGCCGGAAACCAGGTTGGAGTCGCGCCCGGCGCGAAGTTTATTGGCTGTCGCAATATGGACCAGGGCAATGGGAAGCCCAGCACCTATATGGAATGCATGGAGTTCTTTCTGGCTCCATATCCGATCGGCGGCACCACGGCGCAGGGAGACCCGTCCAAGCGTCCTCACATAACGATCAACTCGTGGACATGTCCCGCTTCCGAAGGCTGCGCGCCCGGAACCCTGCTGGCCGCAGTTGAAGCGCAACGCGCCGCCGGCATCATGATGGTTGTTGCAGCCGGCAATGAGGGCTCCACCTGCTCGTCGATCGGCCAAGCCAGTCTTGGCGGACCACCATCACACTACGACGCCCCCTATACCGTCGGCGCTGTGACCAGCACGGACGGGTTGATCGCCTCGTTCAGCAGCCGCGGTCCGATCACCGTCGACGCGAGTAACCGCGTCAAACCGGACATCACCGCTCCCGGTGTCAGCGTTCGGTCCGCGACGGCAACAGACGGCTACGCTTTTCTCAACGGCACTTCCATGGCGACCCCTCATGTTGCCGGCGCCGTTGCACTCCTCTGGTCCGCAGAGCCGGCCCTCCGAGGACAGATTGACCTGACCGAGGGTGTGCTCAACGGGTCTGCCGTGCGCGTCAACACCACAGAATGCAGCAGCACGGGAATTCCAAATAACGTTTACGGCTACGGGCGACTCGATATCAAAGCCGCGGTAGACGGGACGCGCCCCGCCGTTTCTCAGATTGCATACAGTGTTGCTGCCAGCAGCAGCTCGCAGACGTTGAATGTCACCGCGCTCTCGGTGGTTTCCTGGGCCGCAGTCAGCAACGCTGCGTGGATAACCGTGACTTCAAATCCGAATGGCAGCGGAAATGGCTCCGTCAGTTTTCTAATCGCCGCCAATCCGGGGCTGACACCTCGCATTGGAACCCTGACCATTGCC
>JBDTUW010001029.1:0-1882 GCA_040007555.1 Acidobacteriota bacterium
GCAGCGCGTCAACAGAATTTGTATGTCTATTCTCTGGATGATCTCGCCCGCGAAGCTCCTGTCGCGAGGCAGCTCACTTCAACGAGCGGGGGAAAGAGCGATGCGCAGTTCTCACCAGACGGCAAAGAGGTCTTCTATCTCGAGAATGGCCGGATCAATGTCATCAATGTAGAGACCCGGTTGGCGCGTCCCGTCGCGGTGACTGCGGAAATGGACGTCAACTTCGCTCGCGAGAAGATGGAGGTCTTCGCGCAGGGTTGGGGCTATCTCCGCGACTATTTTTACGACCCGAACTTTCACGGAGCCAATTGGGACGCAGTTCGTGGCGTTTTCGAAGCCCAGGTTGGTGGTGCGGGCACGCCCGATGAAATGCGGAGGTTGCTGTCACTGATGGTCGGCGAGCTGAACGCGTCGCACCTCGGAGTGTCCGCTCCTCCGGGTGGCCCACAAGGCGTGGTTGGCCGTCTTGGCTTGCGATTCGACCGAGCGGCATATGAGCGTGATAGCAAACTGCGCATTACCGAGGTGATCGACCTCAGCCCAGCGGACATCTCGCGACAGATCAAAGCGGGAGAGTATCTGGTGGCGGTTGACGGTGAGGCGATCGGTGCGCAGGGAAATCTTGATGACATGCTCTCCGGCAAGATCGGCCGCAAAGTGTCGTTGACGATCTCCGCGGCGGCCGACGGTTCAAATCCGCGCGAAGTGGCCGTGCGGCCAGTGAACAGCGCGACCGAGAAGGGACTGCTCTATCGGCAATGGGTGCGGGAGCGACGAGAGTATATAGCTCGCATCAGCAATGGCCGGCTTGGCTATGTGCATATGATCGATATGTCATCGAATGCGCTGCAGCAATTGTATCTTGATCTCGATGCGGAGAATCACGCGCGCGAAGGCGTGGTTATCGATGTCCGGAATAACAATGGCGGCTTCGTCAATGTTTATGCGATCGATGTCTTCGCGCGGCGTGGGTACCTGAATATGAGCGTGCGTGGTGAGCCGCAATCGCCTGCGCGAACGATGCTTGGTCAGCGATCATTCGATGCGCCAACGATATTGGTGACCAACCAGCATTCGCTTTCGGACGCGGAGGATTTCACCGAGGGCTATCGCGCCTTAAAGCTTGGGAAAGTGGTAGGGGAGCCAACGTCGGGCTGGATTATTTATACAACGAACCTGACGCTTATCGATGGGACGGGGTTTCGCATTCCCTTCATCAAAATCACCGATGCCAATGGTGTGGTGATGGAGCAGAATCCTCGTCCGGTGGATGTTCCAGTGCGACGCCAGGTGGGAGAGGGTCTCAAGGGGCAGGACACGCAGCTCGACGTTGCCGTACGCGAACTACTCGCACAACTCGGCCAGACAGGCCAATCGGGCCAGTCGAGCCAACCGGGCCAATCGAGTAAGAAGAAATGAGTGTAGATGCCGAGAGACCGGGTGAGTCAAAACCCTCGTCAAAGCCGACGGCGTTGAAACCGGGCCAAACTGTCTGCAATCGAAGGGACGAAAAGGGCAAGCTTTGTGCGGGGCCGCTCAAACGCCGACCGGATCCGAAATATCGGTCAAAGACGGAGTTGGAAGGTTCGACGGTGGTGTACCGGTGCGGGCGATGCTACGCGGAGTACGAAGGACCGCCATCGGGATTTCTCCGGGACCCGGCGATGTCGACCTTCGTCATGAACGTTCAACCAGATGTCACCCCGCCAGAACCGAAACGGGAGGCGGAGAAGAAGTAGCAGTTTTAGAATGAGGACTTAACGCCCCAGGCGCGGAGAGGCAAGAGGCGCCGCAGGGCTCGACCATTTTTCGCGGAGGGCAATACCGTTCGTAGTCCCGCCTTGAGGCGGAATGTCGCGATACCCGGGAATGTCTCGAAATC
>JBDTUW010001030.1:0-1882 GCA_040007555.1 Acidobacteriota bacterium
CAGCGCTGATCCGATAAAGTCCTACCCGGAGCGAATCATTTGCCTCACTCAGGAAACGACCGAGGTACTTTACCTACTCGGCGAGCAGGATCGTTGCGAGGTTCGACAAAATACTGAGCCTCGAGCCCGATCTCGTCCTGGCCTTTTCCGATCTTCAGGCAGACATCGCCGCCGAGCTTATTCGTCGGGGTGTCGCCGTCTTCCACGTTCAACCAACGCAGCCTTACAGAGATACTGCAGTTTTAGGCAAATTGCGCTACATACTGGCGCCCTTCCTGGCGCCTTTTCCTGTGCGCGCGTCTGGCCGCATCGGCGCTTTTAGGGGTCGCCTCGGCCCGGCTGCATTTGGATGCGACACGAATGACTTAACAAGAACCTAATGTGAAGCTAACATGCAGATAAGTCGCGTTCATTAATGTGTGTGATGTCTCAATGAAGTCTTAGTTGAGGACAAATGAATCCCAACCAGTTGAAGCAGGAGATGGCGAGGTTACGAGACCAGGTGCTGCTCATGGGAGGAGAAGTGGAGAACGCAGTCGACCGCGCAATGCACGCTCTGGTGGATCGCGATTCGGAACTCGCCGAGCAGGTTCTTAGTGACGACGATCAGATTGATGCGCTTGAGTTACAGTCGGATCAGGCGTGCGCACGGCTCCTGGCGCAGCAGCCAAAGGATGAACGCGAGCTGCGCTTTATTATTACCGCGATCAAGATCACGCCGATTCTGGAACGCGTTGCCGACCACGGCTGCAACATTGCCAGGGCGGCTCTCGATCTCAATAACGAGCCGCAGCTAAGGCCCTTTCTCGACCTTTCGCGGATGAGCCGGTGCGCGCGCGAAATGCTGACGGAGTCACTTGACGCCTTTGCGGCAGCTGATGCGGTGGCCGCGCGCGCGGTGATCGAGCGTGACGAGGAAATTGATCGGCTTTACGACCGGATTTTTCATAATTTGCTCGATCATATGTCGCGCGACCCTGCTGTCGCAGGCCGTGCAGCGCGGTTGCTGCTGGTTGCGAAGCATCTTGAACGTATCGGTGATTACGTCACCGACATTTGCGAACTGATCGTCTATATGACTGAAGCGCTTGTCATCAAACATCAGAAAGAAACATGAAGCCGCATATTCTGATCATCGAAGACGACGCCGACATTGCGGAGAGCATCCGCTACAATCTTGAACGCGAACGGGCATTTTCGGCACAGATCGCTTTGACGGGGGAGGTCGGCCTTTCTGCAGCGCTGGTGCGCGCCAGTCGACGGGACTCGATGCACCGCATTCCCGATCTGATCATTCTCGATCTCAATCTGCCGGGGATGAGTGGTTTCGAGCTTTGCCGCAGATTGCGAACGGAGGAGTTGACACGGCGAACCCCGATCATCGTGCTCACGGCACGGGCAGATGAAGGTGACAAAGTCCGCGGCCTGGAGCTCGGCGCGGATGACTACATGACCAAGCCATTCAGTGTCCGAGAGCTGGTGGCGCGAGTGCGCGCGGCGCTCCGGCGTTCCGGTTTTGACGCCCAGTCTCCGCAAAGTTACGATGATGGCCAGCTGAAGATTGACTATGCTGATTTTGCGGTCGCCTGCGCCGCACGAAAGGTCCGGCTGACGCGTAAGGAGTTCGCTCTGCTCGCCATCCTCTCGCGCAACAAGGGACGGGTAGTGCCGCGTGAGCAGTTGCTCGACCAGGTATGGGGTCTTGAATATTATGGTGAGGCTCGTACGCTGGACGTGCACATCAGTGGTCTGCGCAAGAAGCTTGGCAGTTGTGGCACGTGCGTCGAGACGATGATCGGCGTCGGGTATCGCTTTCTCGGTTGCGTGGATAAGTGAGGAGCTTGCCAGTGGTCAGTGTCGGAGGAGCGCCCGAGGATGTTTC
>JBDTUW010001031.1:0-1882 GCA_040007555.1 Acidobacteriota bacterium
AGGTCACTTGCTTGAATCTTCCGGTACGCTTGAATCGTCCGGTAAAATGATACAATCGTCGCTCGGCGGCCACGCTGCGATGCCTCAGTCGACCCCGCGCAAGACACCCCACATTTTCGCTTGATCGTCCAGATGGTTGTCAAAACCCATCAATTACGGTAAACCAGAGGTCATTCCCGAATTCAATCTTAGTTAGCTGGGAGAGTCCTCACCCGATGGCAGATCAGACGACCTCGCGCGCCAAAGCGACTCAAGCTTCGAGCACCACTCCGGGTGGTCTCACATCCGATGTAGAAGCACTTGCTGACCGTACACGACGGCGCGTCACCAAACGGTTGATGCCCTATCTGCTGCTTCTCTATCTGATCGCTTATATCGACCGCACTAACGTCAGCGTTGCTAAGCTCCAGATGCAGGGTGAGTTGGGATTCACAGACGCTGTCATCGGGTTCGGTGCCGGTATCTTTTTTCTCGGCTATTTCATCCTCGAGATTCCTGGAACTCTCATCGTCGAGCGATGGAGCGCAAGGAAATGGATCGCACGAATCATGATCTCATGGGGTCTTGTCGCCTCCCTCATGGGCTTTATCGGCATGCCATTTCTCGATTTCGCGACCCCGACCCAGCAGTTCTATGGACTCCGTTTTATTCTTGGCCTGGCGGAGGCCGGGTTCTTTCCGGGCGTGATTATTTATCTCTCGCACTGGTTTCGATATGAAGACCGCGGCAAAGCTAAAGCCCGCTTCATGATCGGCATCCCCATCGCCACCGTTATCGGCGTCCCTCTGTCTCGCTTCATCCTCGAGAACCTTACCTGGTACGGTTTGGCAGGTTGGCGTTGGGTCTACATCCTCGAAGGAATTCCCGCATTCGTCTTCGGAATCGTCACGCTCTTTTATCTGACCGATCGACCGCAGGACGCAAAATGGCTTCCCGATGACGAAAAACAATGGCTCGTCAGCGAACTCGAAAAGGAGAAGGCCCAGAAGATAGCTGCTGGCCACGTCAGCATGTGGAGCGCGCTCAAGCACCCACAGATATTGCTGCTCGTCACGATCTACTTCTTCGCCGTGACGGGGAACTATGGATTAACATTCTTCCTGCCTTCGATCACAGAGAACCTCAAGGGGATGTCGATCGTTTGGCGCACCTTTGTGACGACGCTGCCCTACGTCACTTGCACCGTCGCCATCCTCTTCTCTGGACGATCATCGGATCGAATGCAGGAGCGTCGATGGCATACGGCGATTCCGATTCTGGTGACGGCGCTTGGCATGGGCATGAGTGTGGTGCTGAGGGATTACGTCGCGCTGACGATCACAGCTCTCTGTTTTGCGGGTCTTGCTCCCGCGGCCTGGCCCTCTTTTTGGAGTCTCCCATCTGCCTTCCTGACGGGGTCTGCGGCGGCTGCGGCTGTGGGTCTGATCAACTCGGTGGGAAATCTTGGTGGGTTTATTGGCCCATACGCTGTGGGATTCCTCAAGGACCGCACGGGAAGCTACGATGCAGGCATGTGGTTTCTCGCCATCTGCAGCCTCATCGCTGGTCTCCTGGCCTTCCTCATCAAGCAACCACGACCTAAAGACGCCTCGGCTGTGGATGTGATTCCGGCGCACACGCCTGACGGCGCTTTGCCGTGAAAGGCGGTCATGCGTCAGTCTCGGGGGTCTCTTCGGTTTCAGTATGCCCGTCAAGAAGGTGCTGCTGCTCCTTCATCTCACGAGCAAGGAAATAGTTGAGGGCAGTCCTGATGACGGCAATCGCAGCCAGTTTTCCGATTTCATCCCACGTTGGCGAAAAGCCAGTGCCCAGGATGTCGGCAGCCAGTTCAAGCTCAAGCGCGAATACCAGGAATCGAGACAAGCGCAGACGATTGCGTGCG
>JBDTUW010001032.1:0-1874 GCA_040007555.1 Acidobacteriota bacterium
CCTGTCCGACGAGCCTTCCCGGCATATCATCTGCCGGAGGATGGATTCCGCCCCAAATCCTGGATAAACTACATTGATCGGCCGCATCCTGGTATGTGGCCCACTGTAATTTTACATCAACACTGGGGCCATGTATCGCGCGGTTGCCTGGAAAGCTCTGAGACAGGGTCTGTCGCTCGACGATGAAGAGGCCGTCGGGGCGCTGGCTCGTAAGTGCAACATACAGCTTCTCGGAACCGTCGAGGACCCGCGAATAGTGATCGACGCGACGGATGTCACCGGTGAGGTGGCGGATCCCGAAGTGGCACGTGCGGCCTCGATCGTCTCGGCCATCCCCGCTGTTCGCCGGGCGCTCGTGGCGAGGCAGCAGCAAATGGGCGCAGGCGGCGGAGTTGTCATGGAGGGGCGTGACATCGGGTCGAGGGTCTTTCCCGAAGCCGAAGTAAAGATATTTCTCGATGCGTCTGCGATCGATCGGAGCCGTCGCCGACAGGGCCAGGACGCCCGGCGCGGAACAACGGCCCCGCTCGAAACCATCAAAGCCGAGATCGAAGAGCGTGACCGCCGCGATGCTACGCGAGATGACTCGCCGCTCGTAATATCCCCCGATGCTCATTACCTGGATTCAACGGGACTTTCGATCGATGAAGTGGTCGATCGTGCGCTGAGACTGGTCGTTGACGCGGAGGCAGGCAGGAACTGATGTTTACAGGAATCGTCGAAGCCCTGGGAATACTCACGAGCATCGCTTCGCTTGACCAGGGAATGAGACTTGAGGTGACTGCGGGCGGTTTCTTCGAGGGTGCCTCGATCGGAGAGAGTATTGCTGTCAATGGTGTTTGTCTGACAGTAGTGGAGAGCGCTGGGAATCGGGTCGCATTCGATGTTTCAGAGGAGACTCTCGAACGAACAAGCCTGCAAAGTGCCCACGAGGGAATGACGGTCAACCTGGAACGGCCACTGACCCTTTCGACACTTCTCGGCGGTCATCTCGTTCAGGGTCACGTCGATGGCAAAGGACGCCTGGCTGAAGTTGTGCCGGTTGGTGAGGGTTTTGTCGTGCGCATCGAATATCCACCTCACCTTGGCAGATACATCGTTGAGAAGGGCTCGATTACGGTTGATGGAATAAGTCTGACTATTGCGAGCCTGAGTGAGAATTGGTTTGAGATCGCAGTTATCCCGCACACGTGGCGCGCAACAAATCTTAGCAGTCTCCAGCTCGGCGCCGGAGTGAACCTCGAAGTGGACATCATCGCAAAATATGTCGAGAAGTTAATGTCCCGGTAATTCCCGTCTTGCACCTTCAAGATGCGAGGACGGTCTCGCGTTTGGTTTATCTTTTTGCAATTATGTCGTTTGCAACCATACAAGAAGCCCTGGATGATATTCGAGTCGGACGGCAGGTGATCGTCGTCGATGACGAGGATCGCGAGAATGAGGGCGACCTTGTTTGCGCCGCTGAGCTCATCACACCCGAACTGATCAACTTCATGGCGCGTGAAGGCCGTGGCCTGATATGCATGCCGCTCACCGAGGAGCGGTGTGACGAACTCAACCTCCCGTTGCAGGTCACCGAACGCGAAAATAACTCGAGCTTCGGGACCGCATTTACTGTGTCGATCGAGGCTCGCGTCGGAGTGACCACAGGAATCTCCGCCGCCGACAGAGCGACGACGATTCGCACTGCTGCAAACCCGCTGACCAGGGCCGCCGATCTGGTTCGACCTGGTCACGTATTTCCCCTTCGCGCGAGGAAGGGCGGAGTCTTGATGCGCCCGGGTCAGACGGAGGCAAGTGTTGATCTGGCGCGCATCGCCGGGCTGACTCCGGCGGCGGTGATCTGCGAGATCATGAATGATGACGGCACCATG
>JBDTUW010001033.1:0-1871 GCA_040007555.1 Acidobacteriota bacterium
CCGGCGCAATCGCCGCCCACAACCCGGCGTAATGCGTGCCGAATTGCCACGCCGATGCGCCCCCCATGCTGAACCCCCGCACGATAATGCGGTTCTCGTCCACCGCGTATTGCCCCTTCACCTTGTCGAGAGCCTCGAAAAGGTCCACCTCCCCGGCGAACTTATTGGCATTGCAAAAGCGTCCGTACAAGTGCAGGACGATAGTGTCGCGTGGCGTGAACTCACCCGGCTTGGTTTCGCGGTCGGTCAGGAAATTAACCTCGCTCAACGTCTCGCCGCGCCCATGAAACCAAGTGTCCAGGCGCCAACGATGCGGACGGTTCGGCGCAAACGATGGCGGGATCACCAATCCATATGGCTGCACGCTTTTGTCGATCTTCGAAATGTACCCGCGCACCACCAGCCCCGTCGTAGTCGTCCACGAGGATTTACCTTCAGAGAGTTGACGCGCCCGTTCTTCCCCGTGTTGCAGCAGCGTCCGCGCCTTTGCAATCTCGTCGGCCTTAAAGAACTCGTTGTATTTGAGCGCGTAGCGAACAGCTTCGTGATAGATCAACACGTCTGGCAAAAGCGGATTGTCGGCCAGCTTATCAATTGCGCCCTTCAGATGCTGTAACGCCGCCTCAAGTTCGGTACGGTCCGCCGAGGCGACTTCAACGCCTGGAGGTGGGATCGGCTTCACGGGCTGACGTTGTGGCGCCGGTGATTGCGCGAGCGCTGTTGCAATAAAGAGGAGAAGGCAAAGGAACGGTTTCATCATGTCACAGCCTCCCGAGTGCCGGGCGAACGTGCGGCTTTAGAATGAAGTCCTCGGTATTGTAGGTGGCGCGGTAAGGACAGGGAACGAGGTCGCGAAGCGGTTTGCGCTACCATTGGCGAGGCCGCCCCTGCAATACCTACCTGTTTCCGTAGAAACACTCTCTTGGGTACAAGAAGACTCACGCGAAGTCGAACGGATAAGGAGAAGGCACTACCGGCAACTACTTGCCTTCCTTCGCGTCTTTCGCGACATTCGCGTGAGTCTTCCTGCTCCCCAACCGCCATCGTTTCGGGTCATCCGTTCACCTGCAGTGGAAGACACCCGCTCCATTCACATCCATGAGGATGACTTGTTGCCTGCAGTACTCGTCAGGCTCGCATTTTCTTGAACGCGGCAAGGCAGCGTTCCGCTGTTTCCAGGGAAGGAAACCGGCTACCCTCCTGTTCGAGCAGGTAATACTCGACACCGCCGCGTTCTTCTGCCGCTTCAAAGGTCTTTTGCCACGGTGAATCGCCTTCTCCGAACAATACTCGGTAGCCCTTGTCCGGAGCAGTGCCTGTGCCGGCGGTCCAATCCTTAAGATGGACTGAACGAATGCGGCCTGGATTGGCGTTAATCCAGCCGACCGGATCGATGCCTGCCTCGACACAGGTCCCGACATCAAGTTGCAGCGTCACGTCTTTCGGAGTGTTAGCCGCGAGCACTTCCATAGGGCGTTGGCCTTCAATCGGGACAAACTCCGACTTGTGATTGTGGAAGCCGGCGCGCATGCCCAGGGGCTTCAGTTGTTCCGAAGCTTTGCTGAGAGTTTCGGCAACGACCTTCCATCCGTCCAGACCAGTGACTCGTCCCGCACTCGCCATGACGATGGTCTTTGAACCAATAATCTGATTCAACTCAATCGCCTTGCCGATGCCTTCTGCAGTGAACGCGTTCGGGCCGTTGTGAGTCGAGAGGCACTTGATCTTGAGCTCATCCAGAAGTTTGCGGACGTCCTTCGCGTATTCGGGCGTCCACTGATAGTACGGCGAAAAAAACTCGACCACTTCGTAGCCCATTTTCGCCACTGCACGAACAGTAGCCATCAAATCCTTGGCTAGCTCATCGCGAA
>JBDTUW010001034.1:0-1870 GCA_040007555.1 Acidobacteriota bacterium
AGCCAGACCCAAACCACTCTCAAAGAGCTCCAGTGCCTGCTCGAGGGGCAGTTCGCCGGATTCCAGTTGTTTGACGATTCTTTCGAGGGCGGAAAGAGCCCCTTCAAACGTTTCGTCCTGAGTAAGTTTCCTCGTATCGGATGGGGTACCGGATGTGGTATCGGGCCTTGGCATAGAATTCCTGCTAAAAGTTTAGCGCTCTTTAGTCTCGGTGACTTCGCACCCAACGTCTCCGTCGGCGAAGCGAAGCTTGAGGAGATCGCCAGTCACAAGCTCGCAAGCCTGGGTCACCAGCCCGCCAGACGCCCTTTGCGCAAGCAGGTAGCCTCGTCCCAGTACTTTTAACGGCGAGAGCATATCCAATTGGCCGGCGTTGAGAGCCAGGTCACTCCGTCCGCGAGCTAAAAGGAGCTCGATTCCGCGCAAAAGTGTCAACTCGAGCGTCGTCACGCGAGTCCGGTTGATTGTCACGGGACGTTTCAAGTCGGTAGCGCCCAGGCCCCGAGAGGCGTCGCGCAAGCGTGTCTGCGCGAAATCCAGCCGTCTCTGAAACGCACGGGCCGCCCGGGATTCCATCTCGCTCCAAAGGGATGCCAGCGATCGCATCCTTGTCTCGGCATTGGCGAAGCCGCGGCTCGAAAGAAGATAGCCCAATTGAGCACGTCTGCGCACCAGCAAATGCTCCAACAAGCGCCGTAAAGCGGCTTCTTCGGCATTGACACGCGACCTGAGGTCATCCGCTGCCGGTGCGACCATCTCCGCCGCAACTGATGGTGTCGCTGCACGAAGATCGGCAACGAGATCGGCTATCGTGATATCGGTTTCGTGGCCAACAGCCGAGATGATGGGTATCGCAGATCCGGCTATCGCCCGAGCAACGCGTTCCTCATTAAAGGCCCAAAGATCTTCGGCGGATCCTCCCCCTCGAGCCAGAATAATGACATCGACGTGACGGCCAATGCGAGACGCACCCTGATTGAGCAGGGCTATCGCATTGACGATCTCGGCACAAGCTCCATTTCCCTGTACATGAACGGGCGCGATCACGATCGGGAGCGAGGGGTTGCGCCGGCCCAGCACGTTGACGATGTCGCGACTGACAGCGCCATCGAGCGAAGTAACGACGCCAACGCAGCGTGGCAGAAGCGGAAGCCTCCGCTTGCGGGCCGTATCGAACAAGCCTTCAGCGGCCAGTCGGCGACGCATCTGCTCGAACGCCAGCTGCAGCGCTCCCGTCTGGACCGGCACGATGGTGTCGATCAGAAGCTGATAGTCGCCGCGCTGGTCATAGACGCTGACCCGGCCACGAATACGAACCTCGAGGCCGTTTTCCAGCTCAAAGCGCAGCAAACGGTTGAACTGCTTAAAGAAAACGGCGCGGACCTGCGCTCCCGAGTCCTTCAGCGTGAAGTACCAGTGACCCGACTGATGTCGCTTAAAGTTGGAGACTTCGCCCTGCACCTCCAGGTCGCGAAAGGCGGATTCAAGATGCCTCCTGATGCGCTCGGTCAGCGCGCTGACAGTTAGAACCTGACGTTCGGCAAACAGGGCGGAGAGCGGATTGGAGCCGGGATCGCGCATAGCGTTCCTTAATACCTGCGGCATCTTAGCACCCGGTCCAGACGCGTTCAAGGAACCCTAAGGGGGAGAAGCCTTACGCGAAGGGAAGAAGAAGAGGGAGGGGTGCAGGAGCTTTGCCGAAGGTTATCGTCCAACAGGCAGGACCAAATCATTCTTGTTCTTCTTCGCATCTTTCGCGCCTTCGCGGCTTCGCGTGAGGCTTCTTCCCTTCGCCCTCAGTCTCTTACTCAAAAAACTGCACCACTTGCGTGGGTTGCGCACGCAGCTCTTCATGATATATTTGCCGCCG
>JBDTUW010001035.1:0-1869 GCA_040007555.1 Acidobacteriota bacterium
GGTCGGCCGTACCACAGCACAAATCGAGAGCGAGTGCCTCCGGACGGGAGAGATGGTCGTGGAGTTGCTTCACGACAACACGTCGCCAGCGCTTATCAATATTGATTGAAAGCAGGTGGTTGAGCCGGTCATAGCTCGGCGCGATCTCGGCAAACATCGCGCGGACTGCGCGATCCTTGCCCGGCGCGTTCATCTCGGCGCTCGGTTGCATTTGTAGCTCACGTCTGGGGCTTGAAAGCTTCGCCCACCGGACCAAAGACAACTACTGTCAGGGCGTTGGCCGTCAGCAATCGTCGTCCGACTCGTTGTATGTCGGCAGCTGTTACGGCATCGAGACGCGGCGCGAAGGTCAATGGATAGTTGCGGGGAAGCGAATAGAACTCGATCTGTCGGAGTTGGTCTCCAATGGACATCGCGGCACGCTCACTACTAAGACTCGCCTTTGCGGCAGCAAGTTCCTCGGCTGATACGATTTCCGATGCCATCGCGGCAAAGCCATCAGTCGCAGCGCGAGAAAATGCCTGGGCGCGATCCGGCGCGATGGATGCCGAGAAGAAGATCGGACCCGGCAGCACGCGCGCGAGCGCCTCAACGCTCACTCGATCACCACCCTGGACCGAAGCGTCTCGCTTCAGCCGGGCTTCGAGAATCCGCGCCAGAACCTGAGCGATGAGATAATCCTGGTCGGTCGCCCGAAGACCAATGACTCCGCCGCGCAGTTCGACCTTTGAGAGGTTCGGCGCCTCGACCTTGACTACACGAACCTCCGTGGTTCGCTGCGGCTGTCTGAACGTGGACGGAACAATGGCTCCCTTGACCCAACCGCCAAAAAGAAGTTTCAGGGTCCTCAGGACGCGGTCGTGGTTGACTGGCCCAACGACTACGATTGACGCGTTATTCGCGAGGTAGAAACGGCGCTCGAAATCATAGACATCACCCTGAACAACCGCTGTATTTGTCTTTTCGTTGCCCTCGACGGTTCGTCCATACGGATGTTCGCGATAAAGCGCCGCCAGGAAGGCTTCATCGGCGCTGCCAGCCGGTGTCATCGAGGACTTTGAGTCGGCGACGCGCTCAATCTGAGCCGCCTGAGCTCGTTTGAAGGAATCCGCGCGGATATTCTCAACGACGACTTGCCGAGCGAGTATCTCGAGCGCGTTATCCAGACTTGCCGCCGGGACCTCCAGGTGAAACCACGTGCTATCAGAGTTGACCCCCCAATCGATCTCGCCCTTGAGAGAGCTGATCTCTTCCTTCAATTGAGGATTGACGCCGAGCAGAGTAGCCTGAGTCATCAAAGCAAGTCCGCTCTTTCCCTGGAGGTCAAACATCGCGCCGCTGCGGAGCACGACATCGCATTTGACGCGTTCCGCTGATGTTTCGTAGGTGACGAGATGAAAGCCATTGAGGAGTGAATCGCGACGGACCTCGCTGAATGGAGTGGGGGGCGCGGGAGGGGGCATGTTGGCGTTGCGCTTGTCATCGCCCTTTTTCTGCGCCGTGATCGGCAGTCCGCCAGCCCCAAAAAGGAGAATCGCGGTGCAAAGTGTGGTCAGTATCGATCTCGAAAGTGACATAGTTAATGCGTTGAGAGAATCGAGCGGAACACCGATAGTGTATCTTTACGTTGCGCTGAGCGTCAACCGGGGAGCAGTTGTCAGTTGCCAGTTGTCAGTTGCCAGTTGTCAGTTGCCAGTTGTCAGTTGGTCAGTGGTCAGTTGGCCATTTCTCAGGGTGGCAATCGTCTGTTGCCGGTTCGCGAGCGCAATTTGCAAGTCGTCGCCCGCCCTCTGGCAAGTGGCCTTGGCAACTGGCAACTGACAACTGGCAACTGACAACTGACAACTGACAACTGACAACTGGCAACTG
>JBDTUW010001036.1:0-1860 GCA_040007555.1 Acidobacteriota bacterium
CAACGCGTTGACGGCGGTGACCGCGGAGCCTCTGCTGATTAACAAGACTTTGATACCGACTCCGAGTGATTTGCCCGGCGTCTTTGGCGAGCCAGTGTTGGCTAAGGGCGGGTCGGGCACGGGGTTGATCCTGGGGACGGTTCAGGGAGCCTTTACCCTCTACATGCGTGTTGCGCTGTATGCCGCGATCGCCTTTGCGATACCGTTTCTGTTTTACCAGCTATGGGCGTTTGTCTCGCCGGGTCTGTATCATCACGAGAAGAAATACATTGGGCCAGTGCTTTTCATGGCCAGTATCTTTTTCATCATCGGGGCGACGTTTGCGTATAAGGTGGCTTTTCCGGCGGCGTGCGACTATCTGATCGGATTGCAGATTGCGGGAGGGTTTCAGACCCTGATCAATGCTGAGGAGTATCTGGATCTGATTCTGATTATCATGCTCGGGCTTGGTCTGGTGTTTCAGATTCCGGTGGTTGCATTTATTCTCGGCCGGATTGGCCTGATCACGCCGCGAATGCTCTGGCGTTCGTGGCGCTACGCGATTGTTATTATCGCGATCGCGGCCGCCGTCATCACTCCCACCGCGGATGCATTCAATATGATGATCTTTGCGGCGCCGATGCTCGGTCTCTACTTCTTCAGCATACTGGTCGTGTGGATTTTTGGGAGACCGCGGCGCTCGGACGCCGAAGTCAACCAGAACGCATAGACCGCGTGTCCCACGCCTCGCAGCGTCTGAGGCGACAAATACAACATCACAAAATTGATCGCCAGAAGACTGTTTTCCAGGATCGAGACGAATCGATATGGCGTCATGAGGACAATTCCCGCGAATTGGGCGTGGCTTCGTGTTCCGGCACTACGATACTGAGCGCGTCTGGGATGCTTGCAAACAACATCGGCAGAGTCCCAACGAACTCACCATCGAGCTGGACTGGCGCATCATCGTTTGTATTTGCGAAGGCGACGCTGGCTTTGCGATAGACGACATTCGGCGTCTTCCTGTGGCTGCCGCTGACACCGCGAATTGCATCACGAAGCAGACCTGTGCGGTTGCGGCTATTGAAGAGACAAACGTCGAGTTTGTTCTCCTCGAGGTTGGCTTCAGGTGTCAGAGTAAACCAGCCACCATAGCTCGCCGCGTTTCCAATACACGCAAAGGTCGCTTCGTAATGCTCACGGCCCATTCCCAATGAGAATGGGGTGAGGGGCAGACGAGCGAGGTAGTTGAGCGCCGAGATCCAGAAGGCGCCGACACCAGCGCGTCGCTTTAGTTTTGGGTTGACGCCACGGACGATTGCCGCATCCACTCCAACGCCCGCCATCAGCAAAAAGTAGCGTTGCCAGCCGGTCTCACGTTTGTAAGCGTGACCGACGCTGATGCGGCGTGTTTTCGCCCCGGCGATCATCTGTGCGAGTTTGTCTGGCTGATCCGGCAGCTTAAGTTCGCGGGCGAGGACGTTGGCGGTGCCACCGGGCCAGACGGCGAGGGCAGTGTTGGTACCGACCAGAGCCTGAGTGGCCTCATTGATGGTGCCATCGCCTCCACAGACAATGACCAGGGAGTCACCGCGTTTGGCGGCTGCGCGCGCCAGTTCGGTGGCGGAGCCGGGTGCGGCCGTCGGTTCGAGGTTGACCTCGATCCCGGCCCCGAGCAGTGACGCCTGAATCCGGGCGATCAAGTCCGGCTGATGCCTCAATCGGCCAGCCGTTTTGTTGTAGATGAGGGAATATTTGCGGTTATTCACGCTTCTAGTAGAGCAAGGCTGATGCCAAAAGCCTGTATTTGCTAACATGCTGAAATAGACGGCTTTGCGTTCTATACCCTGGCTAACGAGTAGTTGGGGTCACAAAGAAGGG
>JBDTUW010001037.1:0-1856 GCA_040007555.1 Acidobacteriota bacterium
GTCTGTGACGGATAGACACCTTCTACGCCGGCCGCGTATGACCCACGATCTCTGAGCGCGATCAGATTCGAAATACGATGCCGATAGCGCTCTGGTCGGAGAATGTGATCGGAGCTGAGGCCGTTAATTGACAGCAGAACAAGTTGCGTCGTCAATGCAGGCGCCTTCGCCGGGCCCGGTGGCTGCTTTATCTGTAATCCATAAGATGGCGGCCAGATGAATAGGAGAGCGACGAAGGCAAAGGCGCCGGGCCATGCTTGGCGAATGTGCGTCAAGAGGTTTTGGCAAAGGTAGGGCATGCCGGGTAGAGGCGATGGAGACTCCCCGCCTATCGCGATCCGGTTTCAAGCGCCGCGATCATCTCACGTACGGCACGATCGAGTCCGACAAGCGCTGAGCGGGCAATGATGTTATGCCCAATGTTGAATTCTTCGACTTCGGGTATAAGAGCAATTCGCGCGACATTGCGGTAGGTGAGCCCGTGTCCGGCTGCGACCTTTAGCCCAAGATTGACGGCAGCGCGCGCCGCAGTGCTGATGCGCTTCGCCTCGTGTTCGATTTCCGCCGTGCGTCTAACTGTGGCATCCCCAGGATGCTCATTGAGGTGTGCGTATTGAGCTGTGCAGATTTCTATCTGAAAGACGCCGAGCTTGCTCGCAACCTTTATCTGCCTGAGATCGGGATCGATGAAGAGGCTGACATAGATGCCCGCCTTAGTCAGACGCCGGATCACCGGTTCGATCTGCTTCCGATTGGAAATGACATCGAGGCCGCCCTCGGTAGTGACCTCCTGCGGGCTTTCCGGCACCAGTGTGACGACATCGGGTTTGACGCGAAGAGCGATCTCGACCATTTCATTGGTGGCGGCCATCTCCAGATTGAGATGGGTGATGACCACCTGTTTGAGTGCGATCAGGTCGTGATCCTGTATATGGCGACGATCACTGCGGAGGTGAGTGGTGATACCGTCGGCTCCTGCGATCTCACAGATGACGGCGGCCGCGACCGGGTTTGGCTCGTTTGTTCGCCTTGCCTCCCGAATCGTCGCAATATGATCGATATTGACGTTGAGTCGATTCATACACTTCTCAGGGATGCGGAGCTGCCGTCTGGGGAGGGGCGTGGCCGTATCTTCCAAGAACGTCATTCCAGCGAATGGTCATGACCTCGAGCAGAACCTTGATCGGTGTCAGTAAAGCGTTGACCTTTGAACCCTCGACATTGCTCCAGCGCACGGGCGTTTCCAGAAGCCTCCACCCTTGTTTCTGTGCGATGTAGAGGACCTCAGGATCGAACCCAAAGCCATCGATGCGTTGAAGTCCGAATGCGGAGTGAGCCGCCGCCAGTCGAAAGGCCTTGAAGCCGCATTGAGTGTCCTTGAAGCGCATCCCCGTCAGGGTCTGCAACAGCAGATTACCCGTCCGCCCAATTGCTTCACGCAGGGCCGATTGCCGTTCATCGATTCGACTGCCCGTGATCGCGCGCGATCCAAAGACGACGTCGTAGCGATTCTCATCGATCGGTCCGATGACTTTGGAAATCTCGCCAGGTGGCGTGCTCAGGTCCGCATCGCAGAAGAGGATGATATCTCCATTTGCGTGGAGCACGCCATTGCGCACAGCATAGCCCTTTCCGCGATTGCCGGGGTTGTGCAGCAGCGACAACCTGTCCCCTGCTCGAGGCTTAAAGGAGAGAACGACTTCCTCGGTGCAATCGCTGGAGCCATCATCGACAACGATAATCTCGCTCGAGTACGTCTGCGCGTCGAGGTAGTCAAGGGTCTCACCGAGCGTCTTGCTGATGCGGCTCTCTTCGTTGTACGCCGGAATAACGACGGATAGATGGGGCATAGACCA
>JBDTUW010001038.1:0-1855 GCA_040007555.1 Acidobacteriota bacterium
TGATAGGGAAGCGGGCGCAAGAGAAGAGTATTCGCCACGCTAAAAATCGCGGTGTGTGGTCTGCTCTCTGGCCTGATTCCGGCGCTCCGGTCATCGCACGAGCGTTTGCATGACGTCATGCGCCACGGCCCGGGTGCCGACGGTTCCGGCGCGTCACGCTTGAGAAAGCTGCTCCTCGCCGGTCAGGTCGCGATTGCAGTTTGCGTTCTGATCAGCGCCGGACTCCTGCTCAGAAGTTTTGCGTTATTGCAGATGGTTGATCCGGGCCTCAGGGCTGAGGGTCTCCTGACTTTCAACATCGACTTCTCCGAACGGCGCTATCCCAGCCGGGAACGCATCGCAGCCTTCTCAGAGGAAGTACTCAGACGGGTCGCTTCCGTCCCCGGCGTTGACAGCGCGGGGCTGAGTTCCGTGCTCCCGCTCGGCGGTACTGCGATCGACGATCCCTTCAGCATTGAAGGGCGTCCGTTAGATCTCAGCCGTCTAACGCTTGCCGGACATCAAAACGTCAGTCCGGATTTCTTCAGGTCACTTGAGATACCGCTGGTTCGCGGGCGTTACTTTACCGAGGCGGATATCGCCGGAAGTCCGGCGGTTGCAATTATCAACGAGCAGCTGGCGACACGTTTTTTCGCAAACGAGGAGGCAATTGGTCGCCGGATCAAACTTGGAGCGCCGCAGGCTCCGGGCGCGTGGGTGACGATCGTCGGAGTGGTTAAAGACATTCCGCACCGTCGCATCGACAGTCAACCGCAACCTGACTGGTTTCTCCCGCAATCGCAAAGTCCGACTCGTCACATTTCCTTCTTTGTCAGGACCGGTCAGAATCCGCTCAATCTCGCGTCTCAGGTTCGCGGCGTGATTTCGGCTGTTGACCCGCAGCAACCAGTCGTCAACGTCCGCACTATGGAAGATGCGATCGGTCAGACTCTTGCACCGCGGCGGTTCAACACCATTCTCTCGGGTCTTTTCGGCGTCGTTGCGCTGCTGCTGGCGGGCAGCGGCATTTACAGCGTCGTGTCCTATGGCATGCAACGGCGAAGACGGGAGATCGGTGTCCGAGTAGCGCTTGGCGCACAGCGTTCGGATGTGCTCAGACTTGCGCTTTCTGAAGGGATGATCCCGGCATTAATAGGCATGACAATCGGCTTGGTACTGTCTCTGGCTACGGCTCGAGTTCTCAAGAGCCTCCTCTTTGGCCTGACCGTCTATGATCCTCTGACTTTCGTTTCGATGGTTTTGGTGCTTGGGATGCTCGCTTTCCTTGGCTGCTATCTTCCGGCCCGGAGAGCTAGCGGCATTGACCCACTTGCCGCCTTGCGCTATGAGTAGGGGGCAGGGCGCTTGCCCTGCGGTTGGGCTTCCCGTTTTGAGGAACCTCGATCTCTCGTCCCGGTGGGTCGGTGATCATTGTTGCTCCTCTCGACGCCGGGGGCCGAAACGAATCGAGTGGGTGGGTCTGGCAACAGGAGAACCCGCGACAAGCTGCTCAAACTGCCTGCCCGGCGCCATAGGTTTGCTCAGAGGAGATATGCATGAATTACATTGTGCTCGAACATTTGAGGGGCCCCAGAGCGAATGAGGTCGAGGAGTTTTCGCTGAGCGAGTACAGCGAGCTGGTTCTCGGACGTGATCCGTCAGCCAACATCAGGTTTGCCCCTGACGATACTCTGGTTGGTCGCCAGCATCTAAAGCTTGGGCCGGACCCCACCAACCCAGACCGATTCCTGCTGACCGATCTGAATAGCAGAAATGGCACTTTTATTAATGGCCACAGAGTTATCGGCACGACGGTGATCAGACCTGGCGACGCTTTTTAACAGATACCAGCACAATAATAATATCCGGATTTCGT
>JBDTUW010001039.1:0-1853 GCA_040007555.1 Acidobacteriota bacterium
AGGACTTGAGTAAGATCGATGTTGGCGTTGATGGCGTTGTTCTTTGACTCCTGGAGCTTACCAGGTATCTGGGACGCGTTGACAACGGCAATTCCCTCAAAGACGGCAATGACAGTCGCGAGAACAACTATCGCGGCCACTGCTGCAAATGTCGCCGCGCCCGTCAGGGCGGCCCCAGTCGAGCCGGCGGCCACAGTCGGGGGAATGGTGCCGGCTGCGCCGTCGAGTAATGAAGCAAGCAGATACGCCTGCAGTGCCACACTGTAGATACTTGCGCCTACTGCTGCACCCACCGCTCCACCGATCAGCGCCCCAAGCCCCACAGCACCGAAGCCCGCCAGAATCCCTACCTGACGTGCGGTATCGCCAGCGATCGCCTGAAGTTCCGGTTTGTCGTTGAAATCCCGGTATGCGATCGAGGCGCCATAGTTCTGAAACTCCTCGAGCGATGGGGGTAGCGGTCCGCCCAGCAACGCGCAAACCTGGCTGAAGCACGCACACGGGATAGTGTAGACGAATCCAGGGGGCGCCACGAATCCACAGGGAAGGCTTGCCCAGCGATTGTACTCGTCAAGCGCCTTGGTGGCGGACAGTATCCGCTTTTCCTTCACGAGACTAGCTAACTTGGTGATCAGGCTCTGCTGGCTTGGTGTCAGTGACAACAAGGGCTTTTCGGCAAAGCCCGCCAGCCTGTTAAAAAGCGCGGCCCGAACGAGGTTGCGCTCCCAGTCAAGCAATCTGCTCGCATCTGACGCCGGCAACTGGTGCGCCATGAGGAGGTCCGCGATCACCTGGCTCTCGAGCGCTACGGAATCGGACCCAGCCAGATCGCAATTTTGTATGACGCGGGTACGGCTACCAGAGGTACCACCACAGATGATGATCTCCTGGGCCATCGCCTTTGAGCCACCCGTGATTCCTCCAGGCAGGGGGACAAAGATCAGGGTCAGACTAAGCATCAGCGAGAGCGCCTTGCGTAACCGTTGCAGGCGGAGCCGGCGCAGCGAATTGATGATCGTTCCGGCTGGAGTCGTGTATCGATTCATGAGTGCACATCCCTTCTACAAGCGTTCATTCGGCTTTCAATTTGAGGTAGGCGATAGCGGGCTTAGGCTTTTGCGCAGATCGAGGAGCTTGTCCTTGAGGACATAGCCACACGCTCCCGCATCGGCGGCGGCTGCCCGCCAGTGTGGGCCGTCGTGTTGCGTGACGATGATGATTTGTGGGTCAGAAAACGACGCGCGTATGCGCCGCGTCGCTTCCAGGCCACCGACACGCGGCATCTGCAGATCCATCAGCACGCGGTCATCACTGCAAAACGCGGCACGGGCATAAGCCGCGACTGCTTCTTCACCGTCCTGGCATTCGGTCACCGACTCGGCTAAGTCGGCGACAACGGCGCGGATCAAATCGCGCATCGGCTGGTTGTCGTCTACGATCAGGATTTTCATGTCCATCAGAAGCTCGGCCAGAATCTCGGCCAGAATCCCCGCAAGATTTCGGGGCCACCTTTCAATGTTCGTTTCATAGCCCGCAGTTTGCGCGAAAGGGAGGGCGGCGAGAATGGAGGGGTCTGCGCAAAATCCACTCGTAGTTCCACGAATTCTTATGGGTAGTTCTACAGATGGCTGCCCCACCATTTCTTAAGGTGCTCAGTTTATTCGCAGCCCAGAGGGGCGCTCTGACAGATATTGGAGGAGGGCGTGGGGACCTTGAGGTCTATGCGAGGTCTATGTGTGGAGACGATCAGCCGAGGGTGAACGTAGGATTTGCCTCACTTGACAGGCGTCTCGGCTGGGAGCAGAGCGCGGGGACAATCTATGAATCACAGTTCCGATTCATGTTTGACCGCA
>JBDTUW010001040.1:0-1844 GCA_040007555.1 Acidobacteriota bacterium
GGGCGACCCGATTCTCGCGCTTTCCAACCCCCGAGGGGTCACGCGAGAGATGCAGCGGCAGACCCTCGATGCGCTCAAACAACTGAACGAGCAGCATCTTACAGTCACGGGTGATCCTGAGATTGCGACCAGGATAAACTCTTTCGAGATGGCTTACCGGATGCAGGAAAGCGCGCCCGAGCTGATGGATATCGCGAAGGAATCGCCGGAGACTCTCGCGATGTATGGGGCGACGCCGGGAAAGACTTCGTATGCAAATAATTGTCTGCTCGCGCGCCGGTTGATTGAGCGCGGGGTGCGCTTCGTTCAGCTTTACCACGAGGCGTGGGATCATCACAGCGAGGTCGCCAAGGGCGTCCTCAAGGAATGCCGCCAGACTGATCAAGCAACCGCAGCCTTGATCAAAGATCTCAAGCAGCGTGGCTTGCTTGAGGACACTCTGGTGGTGTGGGGCGGGGAGTTTGGACGCACTCCGATGGTCGAAAGCGACGTCGATGCGAATCGCAGCAAGGGCCGGGACCATCACAACCGCGCTTTTACCATGTGGCTTGCGGGCGGAGGGATCAAGCGCGGCGTGACCGTGGGCGCCACCGACGACCTGGGATTCAATGTCGTCGAGGATCGCGTTCACGTCCACGATCTCCACGCGACGATTTTGCATCTACTTGGACTGGATCATGAGCGGCTGACTTTTCGTACACAGGGAAGAGACTTCCGGTTAACCGATGTCCACGGACTGGTGGTCGAGAAGCTATTGTCTTGAGCCCACAGGAGTATAGGACTTCCATCGTGCGCTCTCTTTGCGGGGATTGTTTGGAGTAAGAACATGCAGCACTGTCCGTCATGCGGTTATGCATCACCCGATGGCACGAGGTTCTGTCGCCAGTGCGGCGAGCAATTGATCGCCGGAAGCGACCCCATGGAAGCTGGAACACGGAATTTCGGCAGACAAGGTCCGGCCGTGGCCGCAGCGAGTTCTGTTCAACTGCCGCCGAGTATCGCGGACGCTGTCCAGGGCGATACGGCTCGCTACCAGCAGAGGCCCATGCCCGCGTCCCCGGTCAGTTATTCGCCGCCGGGCAGGTTTCCCGCCACGCAGGAGACCGCCGGGCTGAAGAAGAAGCGACGGTTTCTGAAGTGGGGTGCATTTCTCCTCGCACTGCTTATCAGCGGGGGGATCGGTGCGGGCATCAATGAGTCGGCCAACAGTGATCGGCGTTATGTTTCACCAGAGGATAACGTGCGACTCGACCGGATGCGCATTGATGATCAGGTCCGACGCACAGTGACTACATCTGTCACGGAACAGCAGGAAAGATCGCGCGAGGAGATCAGCAAACGTCTTGAAGCGATCGAGCGTGCGCGGGAGGATGCCGAAAGGGCTGCGGAAAGGGGCGACGCGTTGTTGAGCGGGGAAAAGCCGCTTGACCTGACCCCTTACGAGTATCAGGGAGCGTCAGCCGGTCAATTCAGCCGGATTCCGGGCCGCGAGTCCCTTACCCAGAGAACCAAAGATGACTGGGACACGGTCGTTCGATTTTATCAGGAGAAGATGGGCGCGCCGTATATTCGCACTACCTCGGACCGTGGGTTGAAGGACGCAGTTTTTCAATCGACGGGGACACCGTCAGTGACGGTGCGGGTGCGGGAGACACGCGACCGCTCGCGCCAGCCCGAGATCATAATCCTCAGATCGCCATTCCGCTTCCCCCAGGCACAGACTGACGTGCCCGTGGTGCCCAAGGTCGCGGATATTGCGCCGCCGCCCGCGCCTCCGGAAGCCCCAAAAGCAAAAGTAGTGAGATAGCGGAGGTGCTTGAGCGCCTCTCTCCCTCTGCCCCCTC
>JBDTUW010001041.1:0-1841 GCA_040007555.1 Acidobacteriota bacterium
TGGCATGACGCCGATGATGGTGTAGGTCTCCTCATTCAGCCGCAGCGTCTTTCCCAGAAGATTGGCGTCGCCTCCAAGTTTTTGCCACCGATTGAAACTCAACACCGCCACCATCTCCGGGTCGCCCGTCGGCCGAATGTCGTAGGGCTGAATTGTGCGGCCCAGCAAAGGTGGGACGCCGAGAAACTGGAAGGCGTTGCCCGAGACGCGGATACCCCCAAAGGTCTCGGGCGCATGTTCACCCGTCATCAGTACATTGCCGGGCCCGGTCGCCATGACATCGGAAAACGCCGGTAGCTTCGCCATCTCCTGATAGGCGCCGAGCAAATAGGGACGCATCGTCTGATTGGACTTGACGCTGCGAAGACCGGGGGCCCAGATTTCGCCGGGCTTCGCGTATGGATAAGGACTGATCAGGACGCCGTAAACCACGCTGAAGAGTGCGGTCGTCGCCCCAATGCCAAGGGCCAGCGTGAGCACCGCCACTATCGTGAAGCCTTTGTGCTTGAAGAGCATCCGCAATCCAAACCGCAAGTCTTGAAACATCCCAGTTCTCCAGTCGTGCTCATTAATGCGAAATGAAAAGAAAACGCGACTCCTCGGAGTCAGAGTTCGGGTCAAGCCGGGCGTAACAACAGGGCTTCGCTCAAAAGGAAAGCGAAAAAGCCTCGCAAGAGTCAGATGATTCTGCCCAGGCATGCGCGCGCATAGACACCACCGCATGGATCCAATTTGTCGGCCATCTGCGAGATCGTTGTATGACAGCAGCTATCGCCCCAAAAGCACTGTCACGGCGTTGCCATCGAAGCTGGATGCCACTACGTCAAGCTTGCCGTCCTTATTAATGTCACCCAGGACAAGGTGGTAGGCACCGGGGCCGGCACGAAAGGGCGAGCCTGGTCCCGGAGCAAAGCCATCCTTATCGCGAAGCAGTACCGTGACTGTATCTACGCTTGCCGCGGCAAGATCGTTCCTCTTATCTCGATTGAAATCTGCAACGGCGAGCCCAAACGCCTCATCCCCGGCCCCGAGGTTGTATGGTGAGCCCGGCGCGGATGCAAACTGACCGCTGGTCACATTCAACAGAACGCTGACGCGATTGTTACTGTGACCGATGACCATGTCCTGGCGTTGATCGCCATTCATGTCGGCCAGCAGGATGAGGCGAGGCTCGGGTGGTACGGAGTGGGATGCCTCCGAAAGCTCCTTGAAAACCCCTTTTCCATTGCCGCGAAGGACCGCCACTCGGCCCGGTTCAGAGCTGTCCGGGCCCTGACCGCTCGCCGTCACGACGTCGAGGTGTCCATCGCCATCAATGTCGCCGAGGGCGAAGAAGTAGCGAAGCTGGCCAGGTGGGAACGTCGTTGCCGGCCCGGGTGAGAACTCGCCGCGGCCGTTTCCGAGAAGAGTAGAGAAGGTGTTTCGTCGCTGATTCGCTGTGATGATGTCCAGCTTCCCATCCTCGTTGACGTCCACAAGCTCAAGCCTGTGGGTGTAGAACTCAAGTGAGGCGCTGGCAGTGAAAGGCGAACCGGGAGCCAGCTTAAAGGCTCCCGTTCCATTGCCGAGCAGGATTTCGACGGCATCTCGTTCGCTACTCGTGACCGCTAGGTCGAGGATTCCGTCGCTGTTGACGTCCCCAAGCTTGACGTCACCGGGCGTATAGCCAAGTGTGATTGGACTGCCGGGACCTGGCGTGAACCTTCCTGTTCCATCGCCAATCACTACTCTCACCAGTCGTTGCTGCAAATGGCACGTCACCAGATCGAGATACCCATCGCCGTTGACATCACCAAGAACGAGTCTCCCGGAACCCTCGCCCACGGCGACGGGCGAGCCGG
>JBDTUW010001042.1:0-1836 GCA_040007555.1 Acidobacteriota bacterium
GGGCTGAGGAGGCTTCTTACGAATTTTTTCGTGCCTGGGTTTGAAATGGCAATTAGTTGTTTGCAAACCTACATATTGTGCTAGAATCTCCGGCCAGCTACCAGATGTGCGATTGGTGTCAGCAGGGCCGCAGCAAGAAACCAAACTGGCTGGACGTCTGAGAATGGGAAAACGATCCTGGTTTGGTTGTCCCACATATAGCAGAACGTCAGCGTGCGTCGAGTCGGGCGCCCGTTCGCAGCCCTGATTTGCCGAGGTGGCTGTTGAGATCAGGGAGAGTTTAGGAACTCTTGGTTGGAATGCAGGAGATGCAGAATGTTAGATGACATCAAAGGACTAAGCCTCGATTTCGATCCGGATCAGGTGTCCGGCGCGCGCATCAAGGTCATCGGCGTGGGCGGTGGCGGTGGCAACGCCGTCAATCACATGATCGAAGCCGGTATTGAAGGTGTCGAGTTTCTGGTGGCGAATACCGATATGCAGGCGCTCAATCGATCGCTTGCCCCGGTCAAGTTGCAACTTGGCGCGAAACTGACAAAGGGATTGGGCGCGGGCGCGAATCCTGAGGTTGGTCGCGAAGCTGCGATGGAGGACACGGTCAAGATCCTCGAGGCGCTTGAAGGTGCCGACATGGTCTTTGTCACTGCGGGACTTGGCGGTGGCACGGGAACCGGTGCCGCTCCGATCATTGCTTCACTCGCGTCAGAGATTGGCGCATTGACTGTCGCGGTGGTGACAAAGCCTTTCCCGTTCGAAGGGCGGATGCGAATGCGACAGGCGGAGAACGGGCTCGACGAATTGCGTTCGGCGGTCGATACGCTGATCACGATTCCCAACGAGAGACTCAAACAGACGGTTGATCGTTCGGCGTCGCTGGGAGAGGCTTTTCATCGCGCCGACGACGTTTTGAGGCAAGCTGTGCAGGGAATTTCAGATCTGATTACGGTTCCGGGTTATATCAACGTCGACTTCGCGGATGTGAAGACAATCATGAAGGGCATGGGCATGGCGCTCATGGGCACGGGTCTCGCAGCAGGCGAGAGCCGCGCACAAGAGGCCACCACCCGGGCGATCTCCAGTCCGCTGCTTGAAGAGGCCTCAATCGAGGGCGCGAAGGGCGTCCTGGTCAACATTACCGGTGGCAAGGACCTGTCACTTGCTGAGGTTGACGAGGCAATGCAGATCATTCATAGCGCCGCTGATCCTGAAGCAAACATTATTTTTGGAACGGTGACGGATGAGCGGATGCAGAACGAGATGAAGATCACGGTAATCGCGACCGGTTTTGGCAAGCTAATGGTTGCGAATGAAAACCTCTATGCACTGCGCGCTGGCTCGGCGCAGGCACCGGGACGGGCCAATGGCGTAGCCCAGACCACTGCTCCATTGCGAGGTTCTGCTGATCTCGATGTCCCGGCTTTCATTCGAAAGAAGGTTGACTAGACCGAAATACTTGATGGCGGTTGCCTGGCGTTCTCGTACGCCGGGCGACCCGCCAGTCCTTCCCCCCTCAATCTGGCTCTCTCTCTTGGTGTGGGGACAGCGCATCCCACCAGATTGACTAGTTTCTCCATATTTCCCTCCCGCGCATACCGCGTCGCCTTTAAGTCGTTTGCTCCCAAGCTCCAACTCAGTCTGCAAGAGGCAATGCGTTCAGTGTTGAATCTTTAGCTTGCTGCAGAAGACAACCTAAAGGTCGAACTCTGAACGGTACTGCCGAACGTATGCGAAGCCGATGAACGGCCGAAGGCGACCTGAAAGAGGCGCCTGCGTTCCAGAGTTCAAGCTTTCAGCTTGCGGTGAAAGACAAGCTGAAGCGTGAATCCATAACGCTGC
>JBDTUW010001043.1:0-1832 GCA_040007555.1 Acidobacteriota bacterium
CATTGAGGGCGGCGACTTCCCGATTCCGCCGCGTCCAAGAGTCGCACTTCCCGGTGCCACCTTCCAGCTAGACGCGCAGGCGGGCCGGTTCAAGATATCCAAGATATACGAAGGACAGAATGAGGAGGAGATTTACCGCTCACCCCTGACTGAGATCGGAGTCAACGCGACAGTGGGAGACTACGTGCTGGCGATCAATGGCGAGGAGTTGAAGGGGAATGACGATCCCTATCGGCTGCTGCGTAACCGAGCAGACGGACCGGTGCAACTGACCGTCAACAGCAAACCCACGCTGGAGGGCGCCCGGACGGTATCGTATCGACCCGTGACCGACGAATCCAATCTTTACTACCTCGATTGGGTGAACACGAACCGTCGCAAGGTAACAGAAATGAGCGAGGGTCGCATCGGCTACATTCACGTTCCGGACATGGGCGCGAGTGGTATTCGGGAGTTCATCAAGTGGTACTACGGGCAGATCAAGACCGAAGGTCTGATCGTCGATGTGCGAGCGAATGGGGGTGGCAATGTTTCCCGGATGTTGATTGAGCGGCTGCGACGCAGGCTTCTGGCTCTTGGCTATTCGCGAACCAACAGCGATCCGACAACCTATCCGGACGCGATTTTTCTGGGGCCGATGGCGGCATTGCTCAACGAGAATTCAGCTTCGGACGGTGATATTTTCCCGGCAATGTTCCGCGAGGCAGGGCTCGGTCCGCTGATCGGGAAGCGATCGTGGGGAGGTGTTGTCGGGATCACGAATCGCGGTCCATTGATCGATGGAGGATCGGTCTCGGTACCCGAGTTTGGATTTGCCAACACAAAGGGTGAATGGGTCATCGAAGGTTATGGTGTCGATCCTGATATCGAAGTTGACAACGACCCAAAATCCCTTATCGAAGGGCGTGATCCGCAGTTGGAGCGCGGTGTGGCTGAGGTCATGAAGAAACTCAAGGAAAGACCCATCAAGCTGCCAGGCGTTCCAGTGGGACCGATCAAGACGAAGTAGATATGCGGTTGGCTGTTTGGGAGGGGGACCGGGAAGACTCAAGCGAAGGCCGTCGGGGCGGGGCTTCGCCCGCCGCGGGGTGTGGCTTCCCGGGCGGAAACAAGCCCCTACGGCCTACAAACAGAGTGTCTTATGAGGACGTGATTATGAAGAAGATGATTGCGACTATATGGATCCTGACCTTAATGCTCTCGACGGTATCGGCTCAATCAGGCAAGACAGGCGAAGAGGTACTCAAACTCGATGCGCGCCGTTTTGCCGCGATGGCACGCAACGATCTCGCCGAACTCGGCCGCATTCTTGCAGACGACCTCGTCTACACCCATTCGACGGGAAACGTCGAGAACAAGAAAGAGTTTCTGGCTGGACTCGAGTCCGGTAATCTGAGATATCTCTCGATCGAAAGTGACGAGAACAAGGTCCGTGTCTATGGCGATACCGCGATCATCAACGGACGAGCCAGGGTGAGGTTGAGCGCACGCGGTCAGGAGCAGGCGTTTACCCTGCGCTTTATCGACGTTTACGTCAAAAGAAATGGCAACTGGCAGATGGTTGCCTGGCAATCGAGCCGCCTGCCTTGATCTCAGTCCTCCACGAATGCGCGTGTCTGCTGAATGAACGAAACAGTCTCAGAATTGAGGCGGGTAGCGCTTCTGCTTCCCGATATACCGCGATGGGTGGAGGCGCGGTCGATGCTGCTTGCGGGGCAGTGCAGTCTGTTTGGGCTTGACGAGTCGAGTGGATTAGCGGTTGTCGTCGCGAGGCCAGAGCAGGAACTTGCCGTCGTCATCGGTTCTCCCGCCCGTCACGCAATTCTTGCTGC
>JBDTUW010001044.1:0-1832 GCA_040007555.1 Acidobacteriota bacterium
CAGGCATCGAGTTGTACTCCGAACACCCACTAGCTCAAAGCATAGTTGGGGGCGCGCGCAATGAAGGTCTGATACCGCACGAGGCCGAGAACTTTGAGGCAGTGCTCGGCAAGGGGGCAAAGGCCGACTGTGTGGTCTGTTACGACCGCCACCACTGCGTCGGCAAGCTGTCCTTCATTACCGAGGAGCATGAGGTTCAACGGGAAGTGGCGGAGGCGGTGGAATTGCTGCAAGGCCAGGGCAAAACCTCAATCGTCATCAGTAACAGTCGCGAGGTCGAGGGAATCATTGCCGTCACCGACGAGATCAAGCCGGAGAGCAAAGCCGCGATTTCCGAATTGCGGCGGCTTGGCGTCAGGACGGCGATGCTGACGGGGGATCATCGCATCCCTGCCGAAGTGGTAGCGAAAGAAGTCGGTATCAGCGAGGTCAAAGCTGAGTTGCTGCCGGAAGACAAGGCCGAGGCGGTGCGGGAACTGTCGGCGAGGTACGGCGCGGTGGCGATGGTGGGCGACGGCGTCAACGACGCTCCCGCGCTGGCTCTGTCGAGCGTCGGCATCTCGATGGGCGCGGCGGGGAGCGACACGGCAATTGAAGCTTCTTCTATCGCCATTCTCAACGACCGGCTGGAATTGATCCCGTTTCTGGTGGCGCTTGGACGTCAGACCATCTCAACCATCAGGCTCAACACGATGCTGGCCGTGATCACGAAACTGCTGTTTGTCGGTTTGGCGCTGGCCGGAGTGAGCAGTCTGGCGCTGGCGATCTTTGCCGATGTCGGTGTGACGGTATTGGTTATTCTCAATAGTCTTCGATTGCTGAAGTTCAGCGGCACCGCTACAGAGTAGATCAGGAAGTGCGAAGTGCGTTAGTATTTGACAGCATGGGCTGGGTCGTGTTTATCTGAGAGTCTAATGTTGAGACGAGCTGCGGCATTGTTGATGGTTCTGCTTCTTGCCGGTCCGGCGCTGGCGGGCGGAATTGCGTGCAGCATCGACGGCATCAGTCTCAACGAGACGAGCCGGCCAGCCTGCTCAATGCAGATGACAGGCGACGACGAAGGGATGGCTTGTTGCTTACTGGGGCAATCGCCCACCGGTTCAATGATGGCGATGATCTGCTGCGAAGTGAAATGCGGCGAGTCCACCAACGGCGCACAGTTCGATTTCGCACCGGTTACACTCCTGCTGACGCCACCCGTCATCAGCCTGCGGCCCTTTTCGCTCGTCTCGCTCGGCCCAGTTGAGCTATCCACCACCTCCATTTTCATCAGATCGACAGAGAACAGTCTACTGCGTCACGATCCTCCCGATCTCTTTCTCTCCAACTCCACATTTCTGATCTAACCAGTGCCGTAGTGTGCCCTGGTGACGCGCTGGAAGACCGCTAGCGGCTTCCTGCGAGCCCGGTTATTTCTCTGTGCGCCATCGCTTGCGATGGTGAACAGCGAGACTTGCGACGGCAGCGGCGATCCAGCCGAACGATCAGAAGACCGATGAACATCTTTAGATATGGACAGCGTCCACTAGTTGTTGTGACTCTCGCCATCCACCTCGCAGCGTTCGCCGCGACTGGAATGGCACAGCAATCACAGAACGTGGTTCAACCTGCGCCACCGCACGTGGCGCAGCACAAAGCCGAAGGGCAGGCGGGCGGCTTAACGCTCGCCAGTCTGGTTGAGGCGGCGCTTGCGGCCAATCCTCAACTCACCGCAATGCGGCGTGAATTCGACGCGGCGCGGGCACGCATCCCGCAGGCGAAAGCGCTACCTGATCCCACGGTGACATTCATTAATATGACGGTGAGTAATCCGGCTCCCTTCACCGGGAACA
>JBDTUW010001045.1:0-1830 GCA_040007555.1 Acidobacteriota bacterium
AGGGCAGCAGTGACGCAGGCTGCTGCGATGACCGTGCTCCAGAATGTGCGTCGACGATGCCTCACAAGGAAGGCGAGTACGAACGTTGCGAGGACCGTGCCAATCTCTACAAAAGCCCCGATATTTGGGGCGCCAAAAGCCACATAAAGTGTCCGATGAATGGAAAGATAGAGTGCGGCGGAATACTCCATTTTGGCCGGAAATTCCAGTACATGAGCGAAGGTCATACCCATCAATAGCGCCGTTAACACCAGCGTCAGGAATCGCCACGCACGTGTCAGCATAACTTTCTCGATCACCTCCGAAGATAGATTCAGCGTTTAAGCCACACTCCAAAGCCGGACGGGAAGGCCTTGAACTCCTGGTGGAGCTGAAAGCGCCACCGAGCTGCGCACTCGAGATTTCGAGTTCCTTTCACTTTGAATTGGGCGGCTGCGCACGAGCGGCCCGATTGGTTCCAGTGAACCGGCGATGGTTCCGAAGATCGGACGTCCACCCCGCTTGCCCACGGAGCGATCAGCCTGGTCAAATTGGCGTTTAGGCTCCTCTGGGGAGCAAGGTCAGAAACAAAGGGGCGGCAACGGTGAGGTTTCTTGTAACTCGTCTTCGCGAGCTCGTGAGGTCCTACATCTTACGTGAATCATCGATAAAGAACCAGCCTGTATTTCGGCCTGTCGCCGATCCGCAAAAAGGACCCAAATGGGCGCCCGTTACACACCGCGCGAGCACTTCTCGTGGAATGCGATTTTGTCCCCGCCCGGGCCGGTCACCATCCGAAGTTCCGGGCAGGGGCAGACAAGCCCCGCCCCTACGCCGCCCGGCCAGTATCCGCAATTCCACTATCTTTGTTGCCACTACCCCTGCTTTGGGGGCTGAAGTGTCTGCGACGAAGACATATCGGTTGTCTCGATCTGATGCGCGTTATGCTCGCCAGCAGGAGATTGCAAGGGATATGCCTGGCATTGGTTTTGCACGTTCGAAGTGGCAAAAATAGAAAAGGCCCGAAATGGAGATTTCTTCCGATTGTGAGGACTGATGAACAAGAAGCCGAAGCCTGAGAACGATAAGCGAAAGAGACCTAGGGAAACGACAGGGACACCAACTGCGCCGAGCGTTGAAGAAAATGCTGCGACGACGGGCGGTAATATAGCCGATGTAGAGAATTCCGAAACGGAAAACTCCGAAAACAATGAGGATGTGATATCGCCGGACGGCTCACCACGGCCGAAGGAAGGTTCGGAGCCCCTTTTCTAGAGGCAAGAGCAGTTGCCAGTTGTCAGTTGCCAGTTGTCAGTTGCAAGCCAATTGCCAGTTGCCAGTTGACGGGGCTGGCAAACTGTCCGGCACCGACAAACAAAGATGCGGACCATTTCGCTCAAAGTGAGACGTGAGCAGCGCTGCCCTTGAGGCGCGACGACGACTTGAGCTACTTCATCACCAGGTGATCCGGGATCGGAGTGTCGGCTTCCACCAGGGGAGGCCTCGACGCGAAATTCCTGCCTCCGAGGATCGCGGCTGCCCGCTCATGATCGAACTCATTTTCCCATCGAGCGATGACGATCGTGGCAACCCCGTTGCCGATTAGATTGGTGATTGCGCGCGCTTCTGACATAAACCTGTCGATACCCAGTAGCAGGGTTAACCCGGCGACGGGAATCGCTCCCGTTGACGCGAGGGTCGCTGTGAGGGTAATAAAGCCACCGCCAGTTACCGCCGCCGCGCCTTTCGAGGTCAACAGCAATATCAGAAGAATCCCCAGCTCCTGGCCGAGCGTCAGATGAGTGTTCGTCGCCTGCGCCACGAACAAGGCGGCGATCGTCAGGTAGATGG
>JBDTUW010001046.1:0-1829 GCA_040007555.1 Acidobacteriota bacterium
AGCGCTTTACATAAGCCGCCAGCATTTTTGCAGTTTGCGCGCCTTCACTTTCTGGCGAGTCGAATCGCGCGACGAGGTGATAGTGTTTATTGATCCAACGCCAGAGACCTGCGTTGTAATCGATCCCGAAAGCGCGATCCTTGAATTCGGGAGTCAGCAGGTTGGCAACCAGCACAAGCGGCGCCCTCGAAGCCTCGAGTCGGGCAATCCCCTCCTCATCTGAAAGAAAGCCGGGATGAATGATCTCCTGCCTGAACGGATAGCGTCTCTGTGCCAGGAAATTGATCGTCGTCGTCTGCGGCAGCGTTGGGAGCACATCCTCCGGCGAGGTATGTTGCGCGACGTATTTTATCGCTTCGGCCATCGGCATTCCGATTTTGGGTTGCGTCAGGAATCTGCCTCGCGACGCACTCACCTCATAAGTGCTGTAAGTGCGAAATCTTCTGATCGAACCCACGGCCATGCCAATGACGAGCAATGCGATTGCGAACATCGCTGTCCGACGAACAGCTTCTCTTAATACTCCAGGAGCGGCCACGGCTGCCGGCAGGAACGACACCAGAAGGAAGGCCACCACCACCAGCACCAGGGGAAGATAGAAGGGCACATAAGGCCCGCTGACGGTTACCTTAAGAATGACGCGAAGGATCGATACCTGTGCAAACACGGCAAAGAGCAACACCAATCCAATCTCCTTCGAGACTCTACCCTTCACCTTCCACAAATGAACTACGATGCCGACGATCACGAGGGGTAGGACGAGAGGCACCGACGTCAGCAGCGTCGCATCGCCCTCCAGCCCAAAGATCTCTCGCACCAGCACAAAAAAGGTGAGCCCCGATGCCGTCAGTACAAAGCCGGTGCGGGCCAGCGTTGCCCATCCTTCGGCACTTCGCCGAGCGCCGACCGCACCAATCATGACGATCACGCCTGACCAGAGCGCAAACATGCCGAGCCCTGACACCGTGTACCAGAATGACTTTGGTAGAGTTCCGATTCCACTGATCAAACCGTTGAAGTAAACCAGCTGCGGGGGCATTCGGCTGAAGAGTATATGGTTGTCGCCAAGGAGTGTACGCCAGGGAACGCGCTGGAGGATCAAGCCAAGGGCCGCGGCCGGTATCGCGATCAGCGGGAGAAGAAAGCGCAACGCGTCCTTCCAAAGCAGCTTTCGCACCGCCAAAGAGGAAAGCGTGATTGCGAGAATGCCCGCTGAGAGCGCCGTGAGCGCGATTTCCCACTTTGATGTGAACGCAAGACCAGCGCAAATACCTGCTCCGAACAGCCATCGCGGCCGTTCATCGCGCCAGTACCGGACGGTCAGAGCCAGCGATACCAGCGAGAGGACCAGCCCATAGAGCGCCGCGTACGCGTAAGGTGAAATGTAGTTCCCCGAGAATCGTATGGCACAGGCCACAAGAACGAGACCAGCAGCGCAGGCCGCTTCCGCGACGCTCATGAGCTGGCGCGAGAGCCAGTAAATGGTCAGCAATACGATCAACGCGCAGATGCCCCCCGCAAGGTGCAGTATGGAGAGGCTGACCCCGAAGACCCTGTAGAGCAGCGCATTCAGGTAAGGCGCGAGTGGACCGTAAAGGAATTGCACGTCGGCGTAGAGCCGCTCACCGGCAACGATCCGCGCAGGCAGGTTCATCTCGCGGCCGTGGTCTACGATCGGCTGTGTCCAGCGCTGCCACGAAGCAACGACCATGACTGCGAATAACAAGACGAGCGCAAAGACTGCTTTCCAGTCGTCAACGGTCCAATGCGCGCGGTCAAGGGAATCAAATTCGGTGTGGTGCGGGGCGCGAAATGAGATCAAGTTAGAA
>JBDTUW010001047.1:0-1809 GCA_040007555.1 Acidobacteriota bacterium
CGATTCGCCCCGCTCGCCAATAACTGTGATTTCCAGGGCAGATCCCAGGAGCAGGTCAAATGCGCACAGCAGGTGGCCAAAAGCACTTGGCGCCCTCAGCACGACATCCTTTAGCTGTCGAAGGCTGCGCTCTGCCATCTCCCGGTAACGCATCTCGGAAGTGAACATCGACAGGCGCAGCAGAACGTGAATCGCCACGGAGTTACCAGCCGGAATCGCATTGTCGTAGTAATCTTTGGTCCTGCTGATGAGATTCTCGTGATCCTTCCCGGTAAAGTAGAAACCGGCATTCTCCTCATCCCAGAACTGATCGATCATCGTTTCAACAAGGGCACGTGCCTCGATAAACCAGCGCGAGTCGAACGTCGCTTCGTAAAGCGAGAGCAAACCATCCGCCAGATAAGCGTAATCCTCGAGGTAACCATTCAACTTGCTTTCGCCATCCTTGTGAGTTCGCAACAGCCGCCCATCCCGGCGAAGGTTTCCCAACAGGAACTCGGCATTTCTGACAGCAATTTCCCGATAGTCGGCTCTGCCGAGAACCTGTGAGGCTTCCGCAAAGCTGCGCATCATCAATCCATTCCACGCTGTCAAGATTTTCTCGTCCCTGGCAGGTTTGATCCGTTCTTCGCGGGCGGCAAAGAGAATCCCGCGCCCTCGCTCCACCACTTCAGCGAGCCGGGGTCCATCCACCCCGAGCAGGGCAGCCACATCATCCAGCTCAGTATCCACGTGAAGAATATTCAACCCCTCAAAGTTGCCCTCGGTCGTAATGTCGAAATATCGACCAAAGAGTTTGGCATCTTCGGCACCCAGCCATGCTTCGACTTCTTGCGGCGACCAGACGAAGAACTTCCCTTCCTCGCCCTCGCTGTCTGCATCCTGCGTCGAATAAAATCCCCCATTTTCATTTGTCATCTCGCGGCTGACATAATCCAGGGTCTCGGTCGCGATTCGACTGTAAAGGCCATTGCCCGTTACGAGATACGCATCCAGATAGATCCTTGCCAGCAGCGCGTTGTCGTAAAGCATCTTTTCGAAGTGCGGCACGAGCCAGCGCTCGTCCACTGAGTAGCGATGAAAGGCCCCTCCCAATTGATCGTAGATGCCACCGTGCGCCATTTTCTCGAGCGTCATTTCGACCGCGGCCAGAGTCGCCGTATCACCCGTCCTTCGGAACTGGCGGAGGAGAAATGTCATCCCCATCGAAGGCGGAAACTTGGGCCGCGACCCAAATCCGCCATTAACCGGGTCAAATGTCCGGAGAAGTTGGTGGGCAGCACGATCAAGGAGCTCAATCGAGAGTTCTCCCTCCTCCACTTTAATCTGGTTAAGTTTCTTAAGCTCCGTCAGCACAGATGCGGAATTTCTCACTATCTCGTCGTGCTGGGTTCGATAGGCTTCTGCGAGCGAAATCAGGACGCGAGGAAAACCAGGCAGCCCGTGTCGATCGGCCGGCGGGAAGTAGGTGCCGCCATAGAACGGGACCTGGTCAGGTGTCAGAAAGACCGTCATTGGCCAGCCACCGTGACCCGTCATCATCTGAATCGCGTTCATGTAAATCGTATCGAGATCCGGACGCTCCTCGCGATCAACTTTGATGTTGACGAAGTTCTCGTTCATGAGCCTCGCAATTGCGTCATTCTCGAACGACTCACGCTCCATGACGTGACACCAGTGGCAGGCAGAATAGCCGATACTGAGCAGAATCGGCCTGTCTTCGCGGCGAGCTCTCTCCAGCGCCTCCGGTCCCCACGGATACCAGTCGACGGGGTTGTTGGCGTGCTGGAGAAGGTACGGGCTCGTCTC
>JBDTUW010001048.1:0-1802 GCA_040007555.1 Acidobacteriota bacterium
CAGTCTGGTTGACCAGCTGGTGAGATCTGCAAAGAGCAGTCCTCAGATTGTCGTGGAGTTGTATTTGGCGACACTATCGCGGTATCCGCGGACTGAGGAAAAGCAGCTGGCGGTATCGTGGATCGAGAAGGATCGTCAGCAGGGCGCCGAGGATTTGCAGTGGAGTCTCTTAAATAAGCTGGATTTTGTTTTTAACTATTGATGAGCGATTGATGATCCGACGTGCAGGCAAGATCGGATCGGTGGATGGTCGGAGAACGGATCGGAGTAAGCATCGGAGGACCCGCGATTCGCTTTGGACCGCGTCAATCGATGCAGGCCTCGTTTGACTGCGAGTTTGTGCTGTTGAGGTTCGCAAACCATGAAGAGCGATCAGTTGAACATCGAGCAGCGAAATATCCCGTCTCTCACGCGGCGTGAATTGCTGCGGGTCGGTGGCATCAGTCTGGTCGGTGGCTACCTCAACGCGTTTCGCCCGTTCAACGTGCGCGCAGAAGAGAAGGTCAGACCCATGGCCAGCGCGCGACATGTTCTCTTTGTAAACATCGAGGGCGGTATGAGCCAGGTGGACACCCTCGACGCAAAAGAGGGCGTGTGGACGCCGAACCATTTCGATATCCGTAGCTACGCGAATGATCTGAAGCTGCCCGCCGGGCTTTTTAAGCAGCTGCCCAGCGTGCTCGACAAGATCACCATAGTGCGCAGTTTGACGGCGTGGGACGCAGTGCATGGCCGTGCGCAGTACTACATCCAGACCGGTCATCCGCTCAATCTGGCGCTTGCCAAGGAAGTGCCGGCCATCGGTGCCGTGATCTGCTCCGAACTCGGTTCACAGCGCAGGGCGACGGACTCGTTACCCGCATTTGTGGCATTGAACCTGGCGGGCAATCAGGCGGGCCCGATCAATCAGGGCTTCCTCTCGGCTGAATTCGGCCCGCTCAATCTGTCGGTGGGTGACGGTCCACCGAACCTCGCGCCGCAGAAGGGAATGGAAGAAACTTTCAAACGTCGTTGGGAACGACTGCAGGAGCTCGACAAGACTTTGCGCAGCGGCGGTGATGCGCGTCTTGATCGCGGCTTTGCCGACTTTCACGGATACTATCGTGGAGCATGGGCGATTATGAACGACCCGCGCGTTCCCGAGGTAATGACGATTACGGATGAGGACAAAAAGCGATATGGCGGCAGTTCAATCGGCAACTCGCTGATCCTCGCGCGCAACCTTCTCCGCGCTGACGCCGGGACGCGATTCATCATGGCCAACCATGGCGGCTGGGATCACCACGGCAACATCTACAAGGAGAACACCCGCAATCATCCGGTGCTGATCAAAGAGCTCGATGTCGCGTTCAGCAATCTGATCAAAGACCTCGAGAGCATTCCGTCGAAGCAGACGTCTGGCAAGACGTTGCTCGACGAGACGCTGGTGATTGCGATGAGCGAGTTCGGCCGTACCACGGGACCTCTCAGCGAGACGCGCCAGGGGCGCGAACATTACATGCAGGTTCATGCAGGAATGTTTGCAGGCGGTGGAATCAGACGCGGCGCTGTGATTGGTAAGACCGACGATGCGGGTGGCAAAATCGTTGATGCTGGCTGGTCCGGCAATCGGTCTATCTATATGGAAGACATTGCCTGCACGATATATTCTGCGCTCGGCATTGACTGGACGAAGCGAATCGATAGCACGCCCTCCGGCCGAGCCTTTCATTATGTCGAACCTGCCTCGGGAACGAAGTACGTTGGCTTCAAGCCGGTACAGGAACTCTTTATCTGAACGCCGAACGGTTGGGCCGTGTCCC
>JBDTUW010001049.1:0-1800 GCA_040007555.1 Acidobacteriota bacterium
TTTCCTCTTGACACCGTCACCTGCTTCATAGATGAACTCTGGAACGCCCTCGGGCTCTCGCCCTCCAACTGACCACTGGCAACTGACAACCGCTCGTCACCGTTTGCCGAGTCGCAATCTCATGCCGGCCGAAAAGTTCAACCGGTAGGCGGGAAATCCAAGAACTTCCTGATACTCGCGGTTGAGCAGGTTTTCGATTCTCGCGAAGAGGCTCAGCTGCGGAGTCAGCCGGTAGGTGCCTGCGAGATCGACCTTTGCATAACCGCTATTCATCACCAGCCGCGAAAAGGTCACCGGGTCCAGGTCCCGTCTCTCGCCGATAAGATATCCTGAAAGATCAACATTCAGCCGTTCGCCTGTCCACGCTAGGTTAAACGATCCGGAGTGACGCGGCCGCCTTAAGAGCCTCAGCCCTACTTCCGGGTTCGCTGCCGGCTTCAAAGTGTTGAAATCAATAATGTCGGCTGCCGCCGTCTGACGCGAATTGAGTAATGTGTAGTTACCCGAAATGGCGAATTGTCGAATGGGGCGCATTGCAACACTCAACTCCAGACCGCGTGCGCGCGCACTGTCAAAGTTGACGAAATTTGTCACCCTCCCGTCCGGCGTCGTGATCGGTCCGCCAAACGTTGCCGGATCACCCACAAACGCGACCTGATCACGAAATTGATTCTCGAAGTAAACCGCTTCGAGACGAAGGCGATCGCCCCAGAGGGTCTGCTCGATACCGGCATCGAAACTACGGGACCGCTCTGGTTTGAGTGCAGGATTGCCGAGAAAGAATGGACTCGGACTGAAGGCCTCAACCAGTGTCGGCGCCTTAATCCCCTCACCATAGCTCGCCCGGAGCTTCGTCAGACCAATGTTACTCTGCCCATCGCTGGGTCGAAGCGCGACGCTCGTCGCCACTTTTGGCACCACAGCTGTTCCAAAACCGACACGTCCAGAGTATGGGGCGGAGCCAAGTTGCGGGAGTATTGCGGCCAGACTCGATGGCAGATCGGCGTGGTTGTGTTCGATCCTCAGACCCGCAGTCACGGACCAGCGCTCGAAGAGAGAAACCTGATCCTGAACAAACGTTCCGACGTTGGTTCGATCCGGCGCAACGCGATTCCTTCCGTCAAAGCCGTTGACGAATACCGCATTCTCACGCTCGTACTCGAAGCCAGCGGAAAGGAGATTGTTGGCTGGCAGCACGAAATCGCTCTGATACCGTACTCCGCGTCTTTTTTGATGACTGGTAAAGAACGAAGCAAAGTCGTTGAACGCAAAGACGGTGTCAGGAGGCGTCCTGGGATTGCTCAGGTCCTGTGCTACCGGATCAAAGCTCGTTTGGTTGTTTTCCGCGTAAGCGTAGCTGATCGCCTGATGCCAGTAGGTACTTGTTTCGTCATCCAGCTTCACACCGGTCGCTATTCGCCGCCTTCGCGCGCGTTCATCGGGATCGGGGAAGAGTCTCGTTGTTGGTCCAGGCACACCAAGACCCGCGTTCTCGTTGCGCGCCGTTACGCGCAGGTGGGTTCTCTCGGTAAATCGATAACCAAGATTTATCGACGCAGTCCGGTTCTGGTAATCGTCGTTGCGATCCCGCCCATTCGTTCGCAGGTAAGAGAAGCTGCCAGAGTAATCAAATGAGCCCACCACACCAGCCAGTCGAGCCCAGTTGCGGTTGAAGCCAAAGCTCCCGCCTTCTGCCGACAACTCGAACTCCGGGGTGGTAGTCGCTCCGCGCCTCGTCACAAACTGGAGCACACCCGACATCGCATCGGACCCATAAAGAGCACTCTGCGCGCCTCGTAC
>JBDTUW010001050.1:0-1798 GCA_040007555.1 Acidobacteriota bacterium
AAGTTGGATGGATTGAGCATCTCGACAACAGCATTGCCGCTGAACCTGGCCTTGCTGGCGGGTCTCCGAATTAACACGCGCGTCGTATAGGGAGCGTTGGGGGTGCGTACTACCGGAATGCCCACTTCCGACCATTCGTAGACGTTGGAGGTCCCACTGACAAAATACTCTTCTTCGACGTAGCCGATCTTGTGCAGATATTCCGGCACTCGCTGGTATTCTGCCGCGCCAAATGGGTGAGACGTTTTGGTGACGGGAATCGGGCCGGTGATATGTGGAATGGGCGTAGCGCTCAAAGTCTTGTTGACACCTGGCGTGTTGCTGTAATCCGAATATGTTGCGCGTGGGATCGTCTTGATATCGTTGACCCGCGATTGTCCAAAAGTCGCAGCGACGATGATCATCGCCAGCAAAACAGTCCGTAGAGTAGTTACTCTCTGAAGCATCATTCCTCCGGGACTCGCGCTTAGCCTGCTAGTTTGCTGAGATATCGTTCGTTGAGAATGCCTATGTGGTGCCGCAGGTGTCCGGCAATGATCCAGGCCAGCGACGGTACGGTAATTGAATTGCCATTGACGATCCCAGATCGCTTCCACGCATCATCGCTCAGGTGTTTGAACAATTGGACATTGGAGCTTCGAAGCGACTGGAACTGCGCTACCAGGTCGGATAGTGACCAGTCGTCGAAATCACCGTGATCGACGTACTCGTTCTCCTCGAAGCCTGGTAACTCGGCGCGCTCACCTCTCGCGAGAGCCATCGCACGGAAGCCGAAAACTCGCTCGGAATCGGCGAGGTGACCCATGACCTCTCGAATGCTCCATTTATCGGGCGCATAGCGGAAGGCCGCTTGTTCTGCTGAAATGTTGCTGGTGAGGTCCGCTACTTCTTGTGACTGGTTGTCGAGCACTCCGAGTATATCGGCTTCGGGGACTAGACCCACGTAAGGGCCGAATGCTTGTGCGTAATCAGTTGTTGCAGGTCGTTGAATATTTGAAGACATACAGACTCCCTTCGTCTCGCGCGTGGACGCTGTAATTTGAGCGGCGGGTTCGAATTGCGCCCCGCCAGGTTCGAAACGCCCCGGCACTCTCGCACCATCCAACGGCGAGGTTAAGGCCATAAGACCAGGTACGCCGCGATTGTACAGGCGAGCCAAACTGATTGCCACCACGCGTGCGGCTCAATTGAGATGCAAGATGCGCAAGCGCGGCGGGCGTCGATTGCCTGTCCAGTCGGCAATCTGCTGGGTTAGACTTGCGTTAGTGCGTTTTCGGAACAGTACGCGGATAGGAGGCCGGATGAAGGTAGAAGATTTCATATCCAGCATCGAGGGACCTGGCCCACCGGATGGCTCGTCGCCTTATCTGACAGCTCTCTGGCACGAGAAGCGCGGCGATTGGACGACGGCCCACGAGATCGTTCAGGCAATCGACGACCGCACGGCCGCCTGGGTCCACGCCTACCTGCACCGCAGGGAGGGTGATCAGAGCAATGCTGCTTACTGGTACGGTCAGGCGGATCGGTCCCTTCCGGCTGCATCACTTGATGAGGAGTGGGAGCAGATCGTTGAAGCGCTGCTGTAAGCTCGCCCGAAGTTGTCTACCTGAGGAACTCCCTATTTGTCGCGACGCCGAAGCTCCTTGTCACACTTCGCTCCGTCCACGCTGAAACGCGCCGAAAGTGCAGCCATCTAGTAGCCCAAGGGCAACGCCCTGGGTATCGATCATCAGAAGATTCGCGGCCGCACCGCGGCGACGATTCGATGATTGCGCCCTCTGGAATAACGCCCCGTTGG
>JBDTUW010001051.1:0-1797 GCA_040007555.1 Acidobacteriota bacterium
GGGGCCAGCGCGCAAGATGATGGCATGGGGCTACAACGGCAGCGTACCTGGACCCATGTTCGAAGTCGTCGAAGGCGACCGCGTGCGGGTCATCTTTGAGAACAAACTGCCCGAACCGACCACCGTTCATTGGCACGGCCTGGAAATACCTATTGAGATGGACGGTACGCCCTTCATCAGTCAGCCGATGGTCGAGCCGGGCGGTGTTTTCATCTACGAATTCACCCTCAATCAGCACGGCACGTACTTCTATCACTCACACGGCGCGATGCAGGAGATGCTGGGCATGCTCGGGATGTTCGTCATTCATCCCAAAGCGGCGCATCTACCGCGTTGCGATAAGGATTTCGCGCTGGTCCTGCAGGAATGGGCGCTGCTGCCGAACAACGATGTGCCGAACACTCTTTCGATGGAATTCAACTGGCTGACGCTCAACGGCAAGTCTGCGCCCGCGACTACGCCGTTGATCGTCAAGAAAGGCGAGCGCGTTCGAATTCGGATGGTCAACATCGGTATGGATCATCATCCCATGCACTTGCATGGCGTGCAGTTTTACGTCACCGGAACGGAAGGCGGTCGCGTTCCTGAATCGGCCTGGTATCCGGGAAACACGGTCATCGTTGGCGTCGCCCAGGCGCGCGATGTTGAGTTCGTCGCACAGTACGAAGGCGACTGGATGCTTCATTGCCACCTGCCGCACCATATGATGAATCAGATGGTTTCGATGGTCGGGCCGATGGCAATGTCACACGGCAGCGGCATACAGACTGGATTGGGAATGCAGGAGGGCATGGGCGTCGTTCGGCAGGGGCACGCCTTGAGCGAGGACCTTGGGCCGGGGTTTGGACGCGGGATGGGGATGACGACTGCGGAAAAACCCATCACCAATCTGATCGCCGCAGCAATCCCGCCGCAAACAGCCGCGCTCTATTCCTGCCCGATGCATCCAGAGGTGAAATCGGATAAGGAAGGTAAATGCCCCAAGTGCGGCATGACATTGGTCAAACAGCAGATGCCGGAAATCTACTCGTGCCCGATGCATCCGGAGGTTGTCTCAACCCAACCCGGCAAGTGTCCGAAATGCGGAATGACCCTGGTTAAGAAACAGGCAACGGCTGTCGCTCTGACGGAAGAGGAGAAGAAGAAAGTTCCCGGTTACCCGCAGGACATGATGATGATTGTGGATGACGACGTCGCGAAGCCGGAGACGTGGGGACTGGCGCCGGGCTGGACGGCTTCGATGATGGGAATGATGACGCTCGTGCGAGTGTTGCCGGAAGGCAAGTACGACGAAGTCATGGCACGCGTCAAAGAGGGCAAGACCGAGAAGCCGAAAGCCATGCCAGAACATAAACACGGTGAATGAATCGAAGCGCGGCGGTCTGAACGGCTCCGCCCCCTTTACTTCAGGAGAGCAAAAGATGATCAGGAAGAATCGGATTCGCTTAGCTGTATATGCCGAAGTGGTGCTGGCGGCATTGTGGATAATCAGCCCTGCTTCTGGTAATCCTCAGCAGCCATCAGGCCATGACACTACTCAGGGCCACGATGCCCCGCATAGTGGAGTCAATCAGCGGGGTGATCAGGTAATGGGCTTCTCGCACGAAAAGACGACGCACCATTTTCGATTGAAGACCGATGGCGGCTCCATCGAGGTCGAAGCCAATGACCCACGCGACACCGCCAGTCGAGATCAAATCAGGACGCACTTGCAACACATCGCGAGTAAATTCTCGGCTGGGGATTTCAATGCGCCGATGCTAACAGAGAGCTGCTAATCACCGGCGAAAACTGTTG
>JBDTUW010001052.1:0-1794 GCA_040007555.1 Acidobacteriota bacterium
TCCTGTTCAGTCAGTCGACAAATGATCGGATCATCCTGACGCAGATTGGCGAAGCGCTCGAACGAATGGACCAGGAGGAGTATGGCTCCTGTGCGAACTGCGGTGAGGAAATTCAGCCGAAGCGTCTGGATGCAGTCCCATGGACGCGCTATTGCATCAAATGCCAGGAAATGATGGAAAAGGGCCTGCTCAACGAAACTGAGTAATCCGGGCGACCTGTCGAAAATTGAAAAAAAGCGGCGATTGTCTCGCCGCTTTTTTCGTTGGGTGATACGTCTGGGTGGTAGGGGCGGGGCTCGTCCCTGCCCGTCTTGCAAACTCCGAAACTCGGAACGGGCAGGGACAAGCCCTGCCCCTCCGGCGATTCAGATTACCGAGCAACTCGGGCGCTGCCGCCACGCATGACACGCTCCACCTCTGAAAGCGTAGCCATCGAGGTATCGCCCGGAGTCGTCATCGCCAATGCACCATGCGCCGCTCCGTATTCAACCGAGCGCTGCGGCCCTTGCCCGCTGAGAAATCCATAAATTAATCCCGATGCGAAGGAGTCTCCTCCGCCGACACGATCCATGATCTCGAGGTTCTTTCTGACCGGCGCCTCGAAAAATTCCCCTTCTGCATAACAGATCGCGCCCCAGTCGTTGAAAGTAGCGGAACTCACCTGCCGGAGCGTGGTCGCGACCACTCGAAGATGAGGATACGATTCGACCACCGTCTGGATCATCCGGCGAAAGTTTGTCGGATCAATTTCCGACAAGTCTTCAGCTAACCCTTCAACAGCAAAGCCCAATGCCGCGGTAAAGTCCTCCTCGTTTCCAAGGATGACATCGATCAGCGAGATCAGGCTGTGATTGACTTCCTGAGCCCGGGCCTTTCCGCCAAACCCCTGCCACAATGACGGCCGATAGTTGAGGTCATACGAAACTACCGTTCCGTGCCGATGCGCCGCTTCCATCGCTTCACGCGCGACCGCGGGCGCCGTTTCAGAGAGCGCGGCGAAGATGCCGCCAGTATGAAACCACCGCGCACCTTCGCGGCCAAAAATGTGCTCCCAGTCGATTTCACCGGGAGCAAGCTGCGATATCGCCGTGTGTCCGCGATCGGAGCAACCGAGCGCCGCTCGAACTCCAAAACCGCGCTCGGTGAAATTGAGTCCATTGCGCGCTGCCCGGCCGACGCCATCGTAAGGCACCCAGCGAATATGCGATTGATCGACACCGCCCTGGTAGATCAGGTCCTGGACAAGTCTTCCCACCGGGTTATCAGCGAGGACGGTCACGATCGCAGTCTCGAGACCAAAACACCGCTTTAGACCGCGCACGACGTTATACTCGCCGCCACCTTCCCACACGGTGAAGGATCGCGTCGTTGCGACCCGGCCCTCTCCCGGATCAAGGCGGAGCATGACCTCACCAAGCGACACCAGATCCCAACGACATTCGTCTCGAGACTTGATCTTTAGTTGTGTCATGCAGCTCTCGTTGTTCCTCTCAAACCTGGTTGCGGCGCTGGTCTCCGACCACCTCTCGCGATAGACCGGGAGACGGCGATCATTGTCGCCGCAAGGCACATCTTCAGCAAGGGGAGGGCAGCCTTGAGTGTTCCCGCGTATTTGGCGCTCACGAGCGCGGTGAGATAGACTCCGGCTGGTCACGAGGGAGTCATGAAATCGATCATCAAACCAGCGGCACTCGAACCGGGCGATTTGGTTGCGGTCGTCGCACCATCGAGCAACCTCAAGGCCGATTATCTGGATCGCGGAGGGGAAAGAGCGTTGACGATGCGCGACGTATT
>JBDTUW010001053.1:0-1792 GCA_040007555.1 Acidobacteriota bacterium
AAGAAAGGAGATGCGGAGGCCAGTAGGGCCTTCGCGTCTTTCGCGCCTTCGCGGCTTCGCGTGAGATCATCCCTTGGAGTTCAGACCAGCTCCTCCTCAAGCAACCTGAACCACTATTACAAATGCTCATGCTCCCGATCCGGGCCATGACTTATGTTATCCTCATGCCCTATTTGGGTCTTCTCGTTAGAGGTTCAATGCTCTTCAACACAATCTTCGTCAGGCACGACAGGCGCGGCAAGCTCACCCGGGTGGCGATTCCCGTGTTTCTCCTGATCGTCCTTTCCAGTTGTGCGGCTCCTCTTTACACGGTCGCTCCAATTCCCAGGAGTCCGCCGTCAGAGAGAGTCACCGCCACGACCGGCGCGCTTGAAGTCACCGCCCTTGCATTCGATGATGAACGAGCGATCGAACGATTTGACGCCAATCTGCCTCTGGCGGGTTTGATCGCAGTCGAGGTCCGGCTTAACAATCAGGGGAGTTCTCCAATCGCTGCCACCTCCCTGCGAATCTCGCTGCTCGATTCATCTGGTAAATCGTTGAGATCGATCCCGCCGAAGAAGGCGCTCAGTCGCGTTATGAAGTATTACGGCGTTAGGTTGTATGGAAAGGAAGGCTACGCCAGGACAGTCGCCTCCTATGAAGCGATCGGACTCAATCTTGAGGGAGAGATTTCGCCATCGAGTGAGAGAAGTGGGATACTCTTCTTCGAGCACAAGGCTCCGGTCACATCTATGGCCGGTTACCGGCTTTCGATCGAAGGTGGCCCTTCATCGATCAGCCTGCAACTCAACTGAGCAGCCAGCCCTTGATTTCACCCGTGAAAATTCGCGCCGCATACGATCCGCACAAGCGCGGTCTCTTTTATCATCTCAGAGCGGGGCTTCGCTTTTTCTTCACCGGATATCGGGTCCTGTTCCGGCACCCGAGTCTGCTCGCCCTGTCGCTCGTTCCTATTGGCTTGACGCTGATCGCTCTTGTATTGATTGCCTCGAGCGTGGTCTGGATGGCAGGCTCGCTGATGGGTCCAGGCCTCAATCCGTTCAGCGCTGACCTCAGAATGCTGGCGCAGGCTCTCGTACTGTTGATTGCGCTATTCGTCAGTTACATCCTTTATCTGCCGCTCGCCAGGGTCTTGCTGGCACCGTTTAGCGAAGCCATCAGCCGGCGGACGCGCACAGTTCTTGGATTGAAGCCCGAGCGTCAAACCTATGGATGGGCCCGCGCGATGGTTGAGGGGATTAAGATGGTCCTGCTCCAGATCTGCCTGGCTCTCTTCGGACTCTCCCTCGGTCTGGTCTTCCCTCCCATTGCCGCCCCGGTTGGCCTGACGATAGCGATATGCTTTGTCAGCCTCGACTATCTCGACATTCCACTTTCGGTAAAGGGACTGCGGCTCCGGCAGAAGTTGGGTGTGATCGGGCGCAATAAGGCACTTGCGACGGGGTTTGGAGCTGCGGGTTATTTGACGCTTATCATTCCGGTGCTCAATCTGTTGTCGCTGCCAGTAGGTGTCATCGGAGCAACGATCCTCGTCGATAGCCTTGATCGCGACGCGACATGACCCGCTGAACCAATGCCGGTTGTCCCCGCCCGCTTGCGCCTACCGAAAACCCGGGCGGGGACAAGCCCCGCCCCTACTTATTTCGTTGGAGGAAATCTCGTGCGATGTCAGCGGCTTCGCGCTGCTCGACATCGGCTTCGTAGTTCATCCGGCGCATCTCTGTTTCCGACACCTTGTTGCGAAGACGCTCGAATACTTTGAGCAGTTCCGGGTGCGCAAGAAGAACCT
>JBDTUW010001054.1:0-1788 GCA_040007555.1 Acidobacteriota bacterium
GCCGGTTTCCATGTTTTCGAGCGCGGTGCCGCCAGCAATCAATTCGTCGAGCGAACCCATGATATCATCGCCGAAAACAATGCCGATTTTCACCTTGCCGGACAGGCCAAGCATCTTGACGACCTCGGCTACGGCGGCCGCACATCCGTGAGGATTGACGCCGCCAGCATTGGCCACGATTTTTATGCCGCGCTCAACACAGGTATTGAGCACTCGGGCGACGGTCGTCACAAAATCGGTGGCGAAGCCGGCGCGGGGGTCTCGAGCCTTCTGCTTCTGGACGATGGACATGGTGATCTCGGCGAGGTAGTCGAGTGTCAGGTAGTCAATCGGGCCGCGTTCCACGAGCTGCACCGGAGCCTCGAGCGAGTCTCCCCAAAATCCCTGCCCGTTTGCGATTCTCACGGTTTTCATCGAGTCATCTCCATGCGGCGTTTGGCTGAGGTGAAGTCGGAATGGCCTTTTAGTGTTCCGTTATTTGTGCTGCCGAGCCAGGGCGTGATATTCGACATTTGGCAACATTCCGGTCGCGTGCGCCATGCGATTCGTGAAGTTGTACATGGCGGCTATCTCAATGACATCCCAAACCTCTTCCTCGGTGAGGCCAAGCGAGCGGAGGTGCACAATGTCGGCTTCGAGGCATTCGTGGGGAGTCGTGGTCAGCTTCACAGCATAGTCAAGGATAGCCGTCAGGCGCTCGTCGAGACCGGCGCGGCGGTAATCAAGGGTGATCCGATCGGCAAGAATCGGGTCGCCGAGGGCTTCGCGCAGCGCGGCTCCGTGGGCTACAAGGCAGTAAAGGCAACGGTTGACCATGGACACTGCGACGGCGATCATCTCGCGCTCAGCGGCGCCAAGATGCTCAGTGGGCTCATGCAATTGCTTGTAATGAGCGAACCAGGCGGTCAGACGCTCCGGTCGAAAGCTGTAGACGCGAAAGACATTTGGGACAAAGCCAATGCGCTCCCGGGCCTTTCGAAAGAGTCCCTGTAGATTGTCGGGAAGCTGGTCTTCGGATGGGATCGGAAACCAGCTGATCCTTTCTTCTTGTTTTGCTTCGGCCACGTTTGGGTCTCCAAGGTTAAGCGGTAGCAAACGGAGTCTATCACTGCGAAAGCGGGATTTGGAAATCGAGTTCGAACGGCGACGGGATAGCGAGAACTGAAGGGACAGCAGGGACCGCCGGGACTGCAACGACCGTAACGACCGCAGCCACGAAATGCGTTGATTGCTGTGTGATGTTGCAGTCCTTGCAGTCGCTGTTGTCCCTGCAGCCCCGCTGTCCTTCCAAGTCCTTGCTCCCAACCCTACCCTCCGGCTACTTGCAATCACCGGGAGCTTCCTGTATCAGGTCTTTGGCTTCCATCAACGACCCAGCGAGACCTTTCGCCAATGAGACCTCTCGATTCGACCATCGATCGGCGATCTGCGAGCTACCTTGCGAATTATGCCGCGATGCAGATCCAAACCCAGCGACTCCGTTCAGAACTCGAACGTTCGACACTTGGTGGCGGGGAACAGTACGTCAAGAGACACCTCGCGCGTGGCAAGCTCCTGCCGCGCGAGCGCGTCGAGCTCTTGCTCGACGAAGGTTCGTACTTCCTCGAAATCGCACCCCTTGCCGGTATCGGTATTGAGAGCGAGTTCGTCGGTGCGGGCTCCATCGGGGGCATCGGCCTCGTCTCCGGCCGCGAGTGCGTGATCATCGCCAACGAGGCAACCGTTAAGGGTGGTTCCGTCAGCGAGATTGGTCAAATCAAGAGTCGCCGGCTTTCAGATATCGCTACC
>JBDTUW010001055.1:0-1787 GCA_040007555.1 Acidobacteriota bacterium
CCGTATTCGCCTGGCGGGGCGGTTGAAATGCGAGGCAGCACCCCGCTGCGTGAATCACCTGGAGTCCAATATGGGCTGATCCTCTCCGAGACCGCACCGAAATGATGACGGTGGTGTAACACTCCGGTCTGTACGCCGTTCCATTGCTCGTCATACACACTTCGGGCTTCACGACCCACGTGATAGGCGACTCCTGCCGCCGCCATCAGATCGCCTTCGTAGGTCGCATCAATGAACATCTTGCCGACATATGTCTTACCGCTAAGCATTCTGAGCGAGACGATGCGTGCACCAGCCTTTTTCACCCCGTCTTTTCGATCGAGGAGTTCGCGTCGGTCAACCGAAATTCCATGCTCCGCAATCATTGCCTCGAAGACCCTCTCAGCTACATGCGGTTCAAATACCCACATGGTTCGATTCTCGCCATCAATGGCGGCAGTGCCCTGCCCTCGATTTCCAAAGTGTTCGCGCTTTTCCCATCGCCAGGCTTCAGGTCGCTGATATTCAACCCAGACGCGGTGGTAGAACTCGCGCGCAAGACCACCGATCACCGCCTTGCTGCCAGTGTCAGTGAAACCCAATCCCCCGCTCGAAAGCCCGCCAAGATGTGTGTCGGGCGAGACGATGACAACCGACTTGCCCAACTTCTTTGCCTGAATCGCGGCCATAATTGCTGCCGCCGTACCGCCATAGACGACCAGGTCATACTGCTGGCCCCTTTGCGCGAAAATGGCGGGCTGGGACGACCCAGCAAGCAGGAGAATCGCGAGCAGGAACGCGGTCGCTGAATGCCTCTTGGTTTGTGTCATTGAACCTTTCATTGATCAGAGTGTCTTGCGGCCCGATTGCAGCCGACCGTCTACAAGTTGCTAGGCGACTGGCCTCCTCAGTTGATTCCGTTTACGAACGGCAGCTGGCGGCGGCCCGATCACATGCCCGACCACATGCCCGATCACATGCCCGATCACATGCCCGATCACATGCCCGATCACATGTCTGATAGATCATTGCCAAAACCGACCTCTCGCCAAAGGGGCACCTCCGCGGTCGCTCCTCATCGGATAGACTCGCGGCAAGGGAGAGGCTATCATCTCTCACCTTTTGGGAGGATACGACTCATGACTAAGTTGACGCTGATCACACTTCTCGTGTGCACTTCGTTGTTTCTCGGCTGCAAGACAGAGCCAGCGAGAAAGCTGACGATTGCCACTGTTAACAACTCCGACATGATCATCATGCAACGTCTCTCGAAGCAATTCGAAGAGAAGAGCGGGATCGCATTGGAGTGGGTAGTGCTGGAGGAAAATGTCCTTCGCCAGCGCGTCACGACAGATATCACTACAGGAGGGGGCCAATTCGATGTCATCACCATTGGCGCCTATGAAACTCCAATCTGGGGCAAGCAGGACCGCCTCCTGACGGTTGACGATCTGGGCGATGATTATGACTACGCTGATCTATTGGAACCCGTACGCAACGGCCTGTCATACGAGGGTAAGCTTTACGCTGTCCCGTTCTATGCGGAAAGCTCCTTCACATATTATCGAACGGATCTGTTCAAAGGGGCCGGTCTCGACATGCCCGAGCACCCGACTTACGCACAGATTCGAGATTTCGCCGCGAAGCTGCACAACCCCGGAAACAAAGTCTATGGTATCTGTCTGCGCGGCAAACCTGGCTGGGGCGAAAACATGGCTTTTGTGACGACCATGGTCAACACGTTCGGCGGACGCTGGTTCGATATGAATTGGAATCCGCAGCTGACCACGCCCCCCTGGAAAGAAGCA
>JBDTUW010001056.1:0-1787 GCA_040007555.1 Acidobacteriota bacterium
CTGGGCTGGAGGACTTCCGCCGCTTCGCGGCTTTTGCGCTGCGGAGCAGCGCATTGCACCACTTCGTGGTGTGTTTGAAACTCTAAATCGCATGTTGGAGGGCCGGGCCATCATGTTGCCCCTCACCGCGCATGATCCACGATTCGCTCCCTTGCGCCGCGACCCTCGCTTCGATGCTCTACTGACACACATCGGTGATCTACTGACACACATCGATCGGAAATAAACCAATCTGATTTTGGATTCTGGATTTTGGATTGCCGAACGCAGCTGCCCGACAATCGGGCAATCCGGAATCCAAAATCCAAAATCCTGTTTATCTTACGTTTATCCTCTCTGATATAGAGTGTCCTGGAAATCTCCGGCTATGGCCGAGTAATGGTTAGCAGGATTGTTTTGGCGAGTTCGTGGTTCGTTGTATGACTCAATGGAACTCTGGCATTGAGACCGGCATGCTTGCTCAAGACAGTAAGGAGCGGGCCTCGCGCTGGTGCAACAAGTCACGCTCCCTTCAGTGCAGCCTGTCATCAGCACCCCCTCGCTGGCCGTCCGGAGAATGTATTCAGGAGTTATCATGACCCGCTATTTGTCTGCATGCCTGCTGACGCTCATGACTTGTGTGAGCGGCCCAGCTCAGACTCTGCCAACCGTCTCGCTCAGTGGCACCGTTTCCGATCAGGATACTGCCTTTGTCAGCGGAGCGCAGGTGCTGATGAAGGGGATAGAGCAGCCGCGCCAGGTCTCGACCATCACAGATGGTCGCGGCGCCTTCCGTTTTGAGAACGTCAATCCAGGTAACTACGAGCTCCTCGTCACGCGAGAAGGCTTTAACCCCACAACCTTGCGCGTGAAGATCGGCCAGCGTCTCGCTCCACCATTGAAAATCACACTGGCAGTGGCGGACTTACAGCAAGAGGTCTCGATCGCGGCGACAACCGCGCAGGCAAACACTGAGGCCGAAGGCAACCTGGATGTGGTGCGTCTTGACCGCACGGCGCTTAGCAATCTGCCCGCGCTTGATCAGAATTACATTGGCACCTTGTCTCGCTTCCTCGATGGCGGCGCAGTTGGTGCAGGCGGTGTGACGCTGGTCGTGGATGGGATGGAGGCGAGCAAAGTCGGCGTCTCAGCCTCAGCGATCCAGGAGATCAAGATCAATAACAATCCATTCTCGGCGGAGTACTCGCGGCCTGGACGCGGGCGCATCGAAATCATCACGAAGCCGGGCTCCACGAAATTTCACGGCGAATTCAACTTTCTCTTTCGCGATCAGCACTTTAATGCGCGCGATGTATTCGCCACAGAGCGGCCAGCGGAGCAACGCCGAATCTTCGAGGGTAATTTTTCAGGTCCGCTGAGCAAGAGCTCCGTCCACCCCACGACCTTTCTGATCTCCTTCAACCGTGAGGAGGAAGATCTGCAGGCCATCATCTTTGCACAGGGACCTGAAGGGGCGATCCAGGGCACCTTTCCGAAGCCGACACGGCAGACCGAGTTTTCGCTGCGCCTCAGTCGTCAGATGACAAAGAACAGTATCTTCTCAATCCTCTATTCGGTCGAAGAACAGGACACCAGTAACCAGGGCGTCGGTGGGTTCAATCTTCCAGAGGTCGCAACCACCTCGAAGCATCACGAAGACGGGCTGCGCTTTAATCACAATTGGGTCATTTCGCCGAGACTTGTCAGTCAAATCAGCTTCCTGCTGGAGCGCTATGATGCGCCCACGACCAGTGTCAACTCCGCGCGGCGGATCGTCGTGCAGGACGCCTTTGCCGGTGGCGGCGCTC
>JBDTUW010001057.1:0-1786 GCA_040007555.1 Acidobacteriota bacterium
GTCAGCACCTCTGGGATCATTACCTCTTCACGCGCGACCGGCAGTTTCTGAAATGGGCCTATCCGATCATGAAAGGCTCGGCGCAGTTCTATGCCGACATGCTGATCGAGGAGCCGAAAAACAAATGGCTGGTGACCTCTCCTGCCAACTCGCCCGAAAACGGGTTCCAGCTTCCTGACGGAAAGACGACACACGTCTGTATGGGGCCGACGGTTGATATGCAGTTGCTCCGCTACCTGTTTGACGCCTGCATCGAGTCTGCGCGTCTGCTCAACGTAGATCCGGAGTTCAGAAAGGAGTTATTGGCCAAACGCGCGCGACTGGCTCCGACTCGCATCGGTTCAGATGGGCGCGTCATGGAGTGGCTGGAAGAGTACGCTGAGCCGGAGCCGACACACCGCCACGTCTCGCACTTGTGGGGTTTGTATCCGGGCGCGGAGATCACTACCATTGGGACGCCGCAACTTGCGGCGGCGGCGCGAAAGACTCTCGAGGCGCGCGGCGACATCTCGACCGGCTGGTCGTTGGCGCACAAGCTCAACTTGTGGGCGCGTCTAGGCGATGGTGACCGGGCGCAGCGCCTGCTGGCGTTGCTGCTCTCTCCGGTAGACGGACGGCGCAATGTCGATGGAGTGCGTTTTGCGGGAGGCAGCTACGACAATCTTTTCGATGCGCATCCTCCTTTCCAGATTGATGGCAACTTCGGCGCGACCGCCGGTATCGCCGAGATGCTGTTGCAGAGCCACGAGGACGTGATCCGCCTGCTGCCGGCCCTGCCCAGAGCGTGGCCCGAAGGCAGCGCCAATGGGCTGCGCGCGCGTGGGGGATTTACCCTCGACCTCAACTGGACAGAGGGGAAGATGACAAGCGCGACGTTGCATTCAGAGTTGGGTGGGCTGTGTCGGCTGCGCTATGGCGGAAAGACAGTCGAGATGAAGACAGAGCCAGGCCAAGGGTACAGGCTCGACAATTGGCTGGAACGCAGCGGCCCCAAACGAGTGACATTGAAGGGGCCCTCATAGACGAGATGAATCTGCTGACCCAGCGTCTTAGTCAGGTGGGTGGGATTTTGTCCCCTTCGTCATCAGGCTTTTCCGCCCTGACAATCTCCACAGGTAGACCCCAGATAGAATTCTTGATCACTGCGACGACTTGAAAACCTGCTTTTTCAACTGATTCCCGGACATAGATCGGGCGACAATCCACATATCCCGGCATCCGGCGATGCGCCCACTCATAGAGTTTGACCATGAAACGTTCTTTTCCTTGCTTCGACATGGCGACCACACACACTCGCCCACCCACTTTCAGCACTCTGCGGCACTTTCGCAAAACGACGGGAATCTCAGGGTTGTCAAAAAGTTCGAGCGTGAAACTCATAAAAACAGCGTCAAAGAACTCTGCCGCGAATGGCAGTGCCGTTGCGTCGCCGCATTGCAGTTCCACTCTTCCGGCCAGTCCGGCGTCCAGCACTCGGTCGCGTGCCACCTCAAGCATCCCTTCTGAAATATCAATGCCAAAGACTTTGCCTGTCTCGCCGACCGCTTGCGCCAAAGACAAAACGCCGTGCCCGGTGCCGAAACCAATAACGAGCGCCCTTTCTCCTTCGCTTGCCTGTAAGAGCTTTAGCGCAAGATTGCGTGTCTTTCTCTCACTGCGATCCGTCAGCAGATCGTACCAGCCGCTCAATTGGTCATAATGGGATTTCGCCTCCTGCCTGGTTCTGCTGACCCGTTCGATTTCCGCTTTGCGGCGACTGGCTTCACTCATACGCCTTCCTTCTGAC
>JBDTUW010001058.1:0-1785 GCA_040007555.1 Acidobacteriota bacterium
TGTTGCCTTTGAGGTCCTTCGTGGCGCGATCGTATTCCGTTCGTGCCGCTTTGGGGACCTCCTGGACGAAGACCGAGCCTGCGCGGGCGGACGGCTCGCCTCCTCGCTTGACCTTGAGGATGACGTCTACCGGAATTATCTCGTTCCCGCCAAATTGTCGAAGCGATTGAAGCTCCATGGCCTGTGCATATTCTTCGTACGCCGAGCCCGTAGTTTCGATTCGAAGAGTGAATCTGCCCTGACGCATCCCCCTCACGGTGAAGCGCCCATTGCTTTCGACGAATCCCGAGTAAACGGTCACGTTATTTTCGTCAGTAACCGAGAGACGGACGCCGGAAACCGGTTGGTTGCTTTGATTACGAACCAGGCCCGTCACTGTAAAAGTCGTTGGTGGGACGTCCTGATTGCCGCCTTGCTGTGGTGAGGCAAGGCAAAGGTTACCCGACGAGGTTGAAGAGCCTGAAAGAAAAAAGCAGGTACAAAGTAGAGCGCACCCGATTGATCGCGCGAGCCTTCTTTGCGCGATGGAATAACGCTTGACCATATCTTCTCCCCAAATCGAGGATGGCTCCTACTGCCGCGGATGACTAGTCCGCCCAGTCGCGGATTCAAGATAGCCCGTGCTAATCGACCCAATCAGCGATGAAGACGTTGGTATCGCCCTGCTTTGCCGCATTGCGGTTTGAAGCGAAGACGAGTTTCCGGCCGTCGGGTGAAAACATCGGGAATCCGTCGAAGCTGTCATTGAAGGTGATTCGCTCGAGTCCCGTTCCGTCAACGTTGATCGCATAGATCTCAAAGTCACGGCCTCGCGGGTCATCCATATTCGAGGCGAAGATGATTCGCTTTCCGTGGGGAAAGAAAAACGGGGCGAAATTCGCCTTGCCATTGCGAGTCACCTGCCGCTTGTTCGCGCCATTTTCGTCCATGACCCACAGATCGAGCTTCGTTGGCCGGATCAGGTCTTCTTTCAATAGCCGCAGATAATCCAACTTCTCTTGTTCGGTCTCAGGGTGAGATGCGCGAAAAACGATCTGCTTCCCGTCGTAACTCCAGAATGGACCTCCATCATATCCCAGGTCCGTCGTCAGGCGGCGCACGTTGCGACCATTCCGGTCCATGCGATAGATGTCGAGGTCTCCGTCGCGCAAACTGGTAAAAACGATGGAGCCATCAGGGCGAATGGTCGCCTCTGCGTCATAGCGCGGCGAGGTTGTCAGCGCCTGGATACCGCTCCCGTCAGCATTTGCCCGAAAAATGTCAAACCCGGGGTAGAGCGACCACACATAGCCGCGCGACATATCCGGCTTGGGCGGGCATTGCGGAGATGCCTTGAACGTAGAGGCATAGACGATTTGTTTCCCATCGGGAGTGAAATACGAACAGGTGGTTTTGCCCTCCCCGTTCGAGAGCATCTTCATGTCCGAGCCGTCGATTTTGATCGAGAATATCTGATCACAGCCGTCGGCCTTCGCCGCGCGCTGGAAGATCAGTCGTGACCCATCGGGTGAAAAATAGGCCTCCGCATTCTCGCCCCCGGTCGTCAGTTGGCGGATGTTCTTCAGATGGCGTTCGACTTGAGTTGAAGAGTGAGTGTCAGGAGCTGTACCCGCAAGAAGCAGGCAGACCACCAGACCGACAAAAGCGCGCATTCAATTCCTCCGAGGCGAGACAAAGCTGATAACCGGCAAGGTGATACTTTATCCGAAATGCCTTTCTGACACAAAGAATGCCAGTTGCCAGTTGCCAGTTGTCAGTTGCCAGTTGTCAGTTGTCAGTTGCCAG
>JBDTUW010001059.1:0-1780 GCA_040007555.1 Acidobacteriota bacterium
GTTCGACCCGAGGTGTGATTGACCGATTCCCTGACCATATGCACGAGGGTGAGGTCATCGCGGACGAAGATGTCCAATTGGACTCGTCCCTCGACATCCCGGGCTACGACCGCCCAGAGTACCCGTTCATGATCCCGGAGGTTTTGGGTAGCGGGCTGCTGGACACCGGGGCACTACCCCAGAGACCTCAGCCTCAGGTTATCGCCTATGGTCGAACGACGAATGATTACTTTGAACCTCCAATTGCAACGGAGTTTGTAGCTCGGGTCGACCCTTCTTTTCCCTTTCCTTCAAAAAAACGAATTGGAGTGGTGGGAGTCTACGATGGAGACTCTGTCGGTCTTGGTAGAGTCGTCGTGGATTCCACTTGGCATCACTGGTTCAGTCTCAACCTGTTCGGTCTCGTGACGAGCGCCGCGCCGCCGGAAGCAGTTCCTCTACTGGCGCCCGACGTTATCGACACACAGATTGCCGCCAAAGCCGCTTACGAGAAGATGCAAGCCTACTACCGCAACGTGGGCATGTGGCTGGCGACGCCGGCTCAGCGCGCGTCGATGCTGATTTCGGGCACATGGGGGGCGCTTACAGGGTCCCCACCAATGTCGTTTGATATGGAGATGGGACCGTGGGAGGTTGGCGAACGCGTTCTGGCGATCCTGGGACTGACGGTTTCACAATGCATGTTGGGAAACTTCGTTGGACCTCTGCTCGATCAGGACGTGCGGGCCGCATCGGCGGCGGGTAGCGAATTACCTGACTCGGAGCCTTCATGGTCCAGCTTGCCCGACGATCTCCTACATCGTGCTGTGCTGGGTGGCATTGGCAGCGCCCTGATTGAGCTGGCGTATGAGGACAGGGAAAGGCGAGCCCGAGGCGAACGGACTCGGCTCGACCGCGAAGCGATTCGGCACCGCGCCGTAGAGGGCGTAGCTCGCAGCCAGGATCTAGTGCGGGAATCAGTTGATGACGCCGCTTCGATGCTCGGCGCCCTCCGAGCCACCCTGGCGGCGAGCACCACGCCGCGGCCAACCGATGTGTTGATACCAATTGACATCCGTCGGCTCCGCATCGTGGCAGAGGCGCTGCAGTTACCCGAGCCTAGCGATCCGGCACTCATTGGCCACCGTGTGACGCTCACGATTCGGATCAGACTCGATGAGTCCGTTGCGGTCCACCAGGTCCTCGAAGACATTGAGCTACCACCCTTCGACGAGCGGGCTGACATCATCGACCTTAGCCGCGACCTGGGTGAGGTCGAAGTGCAGAGAGGCGAGAGCCTCTCGATTGAGGTCCTCGTCGGTAGCTGGAACTCGGAAGAGGTCGACCCCGAAGTCATTCGTTTTACAGACACGCTGCGCGGCGACGCGTCCAAGTGGATCGGTAAGCGCATACCTGAGCGATCACAGGCTTGGCGGCTCTGGTACAAACTCGAGGAGGGCGGCGGACCTTCTTACCGAACCTGAAGACGGATTCCTTATCCGGCGATAGTGGAAGCAGACATAACGCTCGATCGGTGTTACGGACATCCTTAAGCGCCGCCTACAAGCCGCTGCAGCCGACGAGCGGCCTGTGCTGTGGCCGCAAATTCGATCATCTGTTGAGCGCTGCTCGCGGCTGAACGCCTGACGTTAGGTGGACTCAAGCGCAGGCGGGACAAAAACGATGGCAAACCCTGATTCTCACGTAACGATCCACATGGCGCCGAGCCTCGACGGCTTCATCGCCCGAAAGGACGGGCGCGTCGACTGGCTCGAAACCTCAGACGAATTCGTAGGCGGGG